>NZ_JUNW01000040.1:0-9049 GCF_001075675.1 Streptococcus oralis | reverse complement strand
AATTGAAAAAGAGACAATCGACGACATCAACAAAGATGCTACTATCACTGATAAGGAAGCAGCTATTAAGGCAGCTAAAGAAGTGATTGGTAAGGATGCTATCTTGAAAGCCATCGAAGAAGGTGACATCGAAGCATCAGATTTGTTAGATGATTTCTTGGCAGAAGACAGCGATCAGGTGACACCGGCCGAAGCGCTGAGTCAAGAAGATTTCTCAAGCCAAGACCAAGCTAAACTGGCTGCAGCAGACAAGGAAGCAGCAGAAGAAAATAGTAATGCGAAAAAACTTGAGCTAAGTAAATTAGAAGAGCAAGTTGCTAAGATTAAAGTGCAATTGTCAAGTTTGCAAGTTTCTGGTGACAAAAATAGTCAAGTAAAAGACTTGCAACAAGCTTTAGCAGACTATGAGGATGCTATTAAGACTCTAAGTAGTGTTATGTCAGCTGTTCTTGAAATTGAAGACTTTAAAGGTGGGGTGAACGCAGTAGAAGCTGCAACTGCAGAGTTGCCAGAATACAACAAAGGTGCAAATGCGGTAGAAGCTGCTGTAAATGAACTCCCAGCCTATGGGGAAAGCGGTACTCCAGCAGTAGCGAATGTCCCAGTTTATGGAGAAAACGGTGCTCCGGCAGTAGCGAATGTCCCAGTTTATGGAGAAAACGGTGCTCCAGCAGTAGCGAATGTTCCAGTTTATGGAGAAAGCGGTGTTCCGGCAGTAGCGAATGTTCCAGTTTATGGAGAAAACGGTGCTCCGGCAGTAGCCAATATTCCAGCCTATGCTGAAAAGATTGAACCTGCAGTAAATGAAGTTCCAGAATACACTGGCAGTGTAGCTCCTTTGGCTACAAATCCTACTCTCGGAACGAAACAAGATCGTACCTACAAAGCGCCTGCAACAACAGATGAGCAACTCCTTCCAAATACGGGAAGCCAAGATGCTTCAGCAGTCGCATCGCTAGGATTTGTTGGTCTCCTTCTTGGTTTGCTACCATTTGCAAAGAGAAAATTGAATAAATAAATCGCATGAAATCAATAAAAGAAAAGGATTTGAATAGTCCTTTTCTTTTTTATGGTGAAATAGGGACAAGTCCACGTTTTTCAGCTCTTTCCGATGGTATTTTTCCTTGCTTTCCTTTATAATGGGTGTATGGACAAGAAAAAATTATTATTAATTGATGGATCTTCTGTTGCTTTTCGGGCTTTTTTTGCGCTCTATCAGCAGTTGGATCGGTTTAAAAATGCTAATGGCCTTCATACCAATGCAATTTACGGCTTTCAACTTATGTTGAATCATGTCTTAGAGCGAGTTGAGCCCAGTCATGTTTTGGTAGCTTTTGATGCAGGTAAGACGACTTTCCGAACAGAGATGTATGCAGACTACAAGGGTGGCCGTGCTAAAACTCCAGATGAGTTTCGTGAGCAATTTCCCTTCATTCGTGAGTTGTTAGACCACCTTGGAATTCGCCATTATGAGTTGCCCCAGTATGAAGCCGATGATATCATCGGGACTCTAGGCCGTTTGGCTGAGAAGGATTCTTTTGATGTGACAATCGTTAGCGGAGATAAGGATTTGATCCAGTTGACGGATGAGCATACGGTGGTCGAGATTTCTAAGAAAGGTGTGGCTGAGTTTGAGGCCTTTACGCCAGACTATCTCATGGAAAAAATGGGCCTCACACCAGCTCAGTTCATTGATCTTAAGGCCCTCATGGGGGATAAGTCTGATAATATCCCTGGTGTCACGAAAATCGGTGAAAAAACGGGTATAAAGCTCTTGCTGGAACATGGTTCGCTTGAGGGTATTTATGAAAATATCGATGGGATGAAGGCTTCTAAGATGAAGGAAAATCTCATCAATGATAGGGAACAGGCCTTTTTGTCAAAAACACTAGCAACCATTGAGACTCAGGCACCGATTGAGATTGGCCTTGATGATTTGGTCTATAACGGCCCAGATGTGGAAAATCTCGGGAAATTCTACGATGAGATGGGCTTCAAACAGCTCAAGCAAGCTTTAAATATTTCGTCAACGGATGCACCTGAGAGCTTGGATTACACTATTGTTGACCACGTCAGTCAAGACATGCTGAGCGCAGACTCCATCTTCCACTTTGAGCTCTTTGGGGAGAATTACCATACAGATGAATTGGTTGGTTTTGCCTGGTCTTGTGGGGATAAACTTTACACTACAGACAAACTTGAGCTCTTGCAGGAGCCGATTCTCAAGGATTTTCTAGAAAAAACACCTCTAAAAGTGTATGACTTTAAGAAAGCGAAAGTTCTTTTAAATCGTTTGGGTATGAACCTCCAGGCCCCTGCTTTTGACAGTCGTTTGGCAAAATACTTACTCTCAACAGTCGAGAACAATGAAATCTCAACTATTGCGAATCTCTATGGCCAGACTTATCTGGCTGATGATGAGACTTTCTACGGTAAGGGGGTCAAGAAAGCTATCCCTGAGAGAGAGAAATTCTTGGAGCACTTGGCTCGCAAGGTTGCGGTATTGGTTGAGACTGAGCCTGTTTTACTTGAAAAACTCAGTGAACATGGGCAATTAGACCTTCTCTATGACATGGAGCAACCTCTGGCTTTTGTCCTTGCCAAGATGGAAATTGCTGGAATCAAGGTCAAAAAAGAAACCCTGCTTGAGATGCAAGCTGAAAATGAGGTCGTCATTGAGCAACTCACTCAAGAGATTTACGAACTGGCTGGTGAGGAGTTTAATATCAATTCCCCTAAGCAGTTGGGCGTCCTTCTCTTTGAAAAACTTGGTCTGCCTCTAGAATACACCAAGAAAACCAAGACAGGTTACTCGACAGCCGTGGATGTGCTAGAGCGACTAGCTCCTATTGCGCCGATTGTTAAAAAAATCCTCGACTACCGTCAGATTGCTAAGATCCAATCTACCTATGTGATTGGTTTGCAAGACTGGATTTTGGATGATGGCAAGATCCACACGCGCTACGTGCAGGATTTGACTCAGACAGGGCGTCTGTCTAGTGTGGATCCCAACTTGCAAAATATTCCTGTACGTTTGGAACAAGGCCGCCTCATTCGTAAGGCTTTTGTCCCTGAGTGGGAGGATAGTGTCTTGCTCAGTTCGGACTATTCACAGATTGAGTTGCGCGTTTTGGCGCATATCTCTAAGGATGAGCACCTAATTAAGGCCTTTCAAGAGGGAGCAGATATCCATACCTCGACGGCCATGCGGGTCTTTGGAATTGAACGTCCTGAGGATGTGACTCCAAACGACCGTCGTAATGCCAAGGCGGTTAACTTTGGAGTGGTTTACGGGATTTCAGACTTTGGCTTGTCTAATAATCTGGGCATCAGCCGTAAGGAAGCAAAAGCCTACATTGATACTTACTTTGAACGCTTCCCAGGTATTAAAAACTACATGGATGAGGTGGTGCGTGAGGCGCGTGATAAGGGCTATGTAGAGACCCTCTTCAAGCGTCGTCGTGAGTTGCCAGATATCAATTCACGAAATTTCAATATTCGTGGTTTTGCAGAGCGGACTGCCATCAACTCCCCTATTCAGGGTTCGGCAGCAGATATTCTTAAGATTGCTATGATTCAGCTAGATAAGGCTCTAGTTGAAGGTGGTTATCAGACCAAGATGCTGTTGCAAGTGCACGATGAAATCGTCCTCGAGGTTCCGAAATCAGAACTAGCAGCCGTCAAAGCTCTAGTGAAACAAACCATGGAAGAAGCCATCCAAATCAGTGTTCCTCTTATCGCGGATGAAAATGAAGGGGCAACTTGGTACGAGGCTAAATAAGAAAGCTATGATAGAGTTTGAAGCATTTGCCTTCAAACTCTTTTTCAAGATTTTCTGTAAGCAGTTTCCTTGACTTTTCCTTGTATTTGCGTTATCATATGTCCATATAAGATATGGGAGTCTGTGTACAGTCTGAGAGGAAGTGTTAAACTTCGACCGCACCTGATCTGGGTAATGCCAGCGTAGGGAACGATACTTAGCCGAATTCTGCACCTTTTCCATATATGGAAAAGGTTTTCTTTTTGTTAAAGGGAAACCTGAGAAAAGGAGGTTTTTATGAAAGCAAGCATTGCCTTGCAAGTCTTGCCCCTATCACAGGGGATCGATCGAATTGCTATTATCGATCAGGTTATTGCTTATCTGCAAGCTCAGTCCGTGACCATGGTAGTGACACCATTTGAAACGGTCCTGGAAGGGGAGTTTGATGAGCTCATGCGCATTCTCAAAGAAGCGCTTGAAGTGGCTGGGCAGGAGGCAGATAATGTCTTTGCCAATGTCAAAATAAATGTAGGAGAGATTTTAAGTATTGATGACAAACTTGAAAAGTATGATAAGACGACAGATTAGTCTTTTGGGTTTTCTAGGAGTCTTGTCAATCTGGCAGTTAGCGGGAATATTCAAACTTTTACCCAAGTTTATCCTGCCAACTCCTCTTGAGATCCTCCAGTCCTTTGCTCGTGACAGAGAATTTCTCTGGCACCATAGCTGGGCGACCTTGAGAGTGGCTTTGCTCGGACTAGTTTTAGGAGTCTTGATTGCTTGTCTCATGGCGGTGCTTATGGATAGTCTAACTTGGCTCAATGATCTTATCTACCCTATGATGGTGGTTGTCCAGACTATTCCGACCATTGCTATAGCTCCTATCTTGGTCTTATGGCTGGGTTATGGGATTTTGCCCAAGATTGTCTTGATTATCCTGACGACAACCTTCCCTATCATTGTCAGTATTTTGGACGGTTTTAGACATTGTGACAAGGATATGCTGACCTTGTTTAGTCTGATGCGGGCAAATCCTTGGCAAATCCTGTGGCATTTTAAAATCCCAGTCAGCCTGCCTTACTTTTATGCAGGTCTGAGGGTCAGTGTCTCCTACGCCTTTATCACAACAGTGGTGTCCGAGTGGCTGGGAGGTTTTGAAGGTCTTGGTGTTTATATGATTCAGTCTAAAAAACTGTTTCAGTATGATACCATGTTTGCCATTATTATTTTGGTGTCGATTATCAGCCTTTTGGGTATGAAATTGGTTGATATTAGCGAAAAATATGTGATTAAATGGAAACGTTCATAGAATAAGAATGTTTAAAAAAAGAAAAGAGGAAATAAAATGAAGAAAACATGGAAAGTATTTTTAACGCTTGTAACAGCTTTTGTGGCTGTCGTGCTGGTGGCTTGTGGGCAAGGAACTGCTTCTAAGGACAGTAAGGAAGCGGAACTCAAAAAGATTGACTTTATCCTAGACTGGACACCAAACACCAACCACACCGGACTTTATGTGGCCAAGGAAAAAGGATATTTCAAAGAAGCTGGAGTGGATGTTGACTTGAAATTGCCACCTGAAGAAAGCTCGTCTGACTTGGTGATCAATGGCAAGGCACCATTTGCAGTGTATTTCCAAGATTACATGGCTAAGAAATTGGAAAAAGGGGCAGGAATCACTGCCGTTGCCGCTATCGTTGAGCACAATACATCTGGAATCATCTCACGTAAATCTGACAATGTCAGCAGTCCAAAGGACTTGGTTGGCAAGAAATACGGAACTTGGAATGACCCAACGGAACTGGCTATGTTGAAAACCTTGGTAGAATCACAAGGTGGAGACTTTGAAAAGGTTGAAAAAGTACCAAACAACGACTCAAACTCGATTACACCGATTGCTAATGGCGTCTTTGACACTGCTTGGATCTACTACGGTTGGGATGGTATCCTTGCCAAATCTCAAGGTGTAGATGCTAACTTTATGTACTTAAAAGACTATGTCAAGGAGTTTGACTACTACTCACCAGTTATCATCGCAAACAACGACTATCTAAAAGACAACAAGGAAGAAGCTCGCAAAGTCATCCAAGCCATCAAAAAAGGCTACCAATATGCCATGGAACACCCAGAAGAAGCTGCAGATATCTTGATTAAGAATGCGCCTGAACTCAAGGAAAAACGTGACTTTGTTATCGAATCGCAAAAATACTTGTCAAAAGAATACGCAAGTGACAAGGAAAAATGGGGACAATTTGATGCAGCTCGCTGGAATGCCTTCTACAAATGGGACAAAGAAAATGGCATCCTTAAAGAAGACTTGACTGACAAGGGCTTCACTAACGAATTTGTAAAATAATGACAGAAATTAGACTCGAACATGTAAGTTATGCCTATGGCGATGAAAAGATTTTAGAGGACATCAACCTGCAGGTGACTTCGGGTGAAGTGGTTTCTATCCTAGGTCCAAGTGGTGTTGGAAAGACCACTCTCTTTAACCTAATCGCTGGAATTTTAGAAGTCCAGTCTGGGCGAATTGTCCTTGATGGCGAGGAAAATCCTAAGGGGCGCGTGAGTTATATGTTGCAAAAGGATTTGCTTTTGGAGCACAAGACGGTGCTTGGCAATATCATCCTGCCTCTCTTGATTCAAAAGGTAGATAAGGCAGAGGCTATTGCCCGAGCGCATGACATCCTTGCGACCTTCCAGTTGACAGCTGTACGGGACAAGTATCCTCACGAACTCAGTGGAGGGATGCGTCAGCGTGTGGCCTTGCTGCGGACCTATCTTTTTGGCCACAAGCTCTTTCTTCTTGACGAGGCTTTTAGCGCCCTGGACGAGATGACAAAGATGGAACTCCACGCTTGGTACCTTGAGATTCACAAACAGCTACAGCTGACGACCTTGATCATCACGCATAGTATCGAGGAGGCCCTCAATCTCAGTGACCGCATCTACATCCTAAAAAATCGACCTGGACAGATTGTCTCTGAAGTCAAACTAGATTGGTCCCAGAACGAAGACAAGGAAGTCCAAAAAATTGCCTACAAACGACAAATATTAGCAGAATTGGGATTAAATACTTAGATCCTTAGAACAATATTATATATTAAATCCAAGTAAGAATCTTGCTTGGATTTAATTGTGTCAAAGCTTATGCGGAAACGGAATTGGCTGATTTATCCATCTACCTGATAAGTTAATATAAAAACCGAATCATTTTAATTGACATTCTGTCAAGGTTCTGTATAATATAATTGAACCATTATAGACATTAAGGAGGATAATGTGGTGACGAAGAGAAATAAAAAACTCTTTCATGGCTTGATGGCCTTGCTACTGGTTGTGTCGGTCTTTTTGCCTGCACTAAGACTTAATGGAGTAGTTAGTGCTGCCGAAAAAACTGAATCAGAGTACACTTTGACTACAGAGCCGACGATTAATACGAACCGATTAGTCGATCATGCCAAATATGGTGAAGGTAAGTTCTATCTTAAAACAACTTACGCATTCCCAGACAATGTAACTCTGAAAAACGGTGATTTCATGGTTTATCACGTTCCAAATGAGTTTAAAATCGAAGTAGATTCTACTACAGATTTGAAAGCTCCGAACGGTGAAACGATTGCAACACTGACAACAGAGAAGGCAACGAATACTGCTAAGATTACAGTAACAAACGAAGAGTACTTTAAGAAGTTTAATGAGAACAAGCAAATTGTTGCATCATTTACTGTAGTGTGGGCGGACCATGTTGAAAAGAATAAGGAATATGAAATCAACATTCCTGGTGCAGGAGTTTATCATTTGACTCGTATCGTTCCAGACGTTGATCCAACTGGATTTACTAAATGGGGAGTTCAAGATTCAGACGACCCTAACTATGTAAACTGGCGTATCCGTGTTAACCGTTATGCAAAATCATACACTGGTGTAAATATCCAAGATACTATTCCTGATGGGCAAGTTCTTGCGAGTGATATTACTGGTTACTACTTCCCAGATTGGGAAAATGGTTACGGACGATCATCACTTGATAAGGCTCATGTTCAAGTAACAGATAAGAACCATTTCTCAATTACACCTAATGGTAATGGAACCTTAGATCATAAAGGGCTTTATATCATGTATCGTACTCGTTTGACTAAACCAGTCAATCCAGTTACTAAACGTGTATTGAACAATGTAACTGTCACTACAAACGAGGAAGCCCAACCAATAGAATTTGAAGGTTTTGCACCAATTACAACTACTGATGGTATTGGTGTAGGTGCCAAATCGGATGAGGTTGCTCTAGAAGTGACTAAGAAACTTAATGGTAAGACTCTTGAAAAAGATGCATTTAGTTTCCAACTTCTAGATGATCAGGGTAGTGTTTTACAAACTGTCAAAAATGATGAGAATGGTAAAGTGAAGTTCGAGGCAATCAAATACAAAGAAGCAGGAACTTTTAACTATACCATTAAAGAAGTTAATGATAACAAACCTGGATACACTTATGATGCGAACGTCCTTAAAGCGACTGTAACAGTAAAAGATGTTTTGGGTGAAAAATTAGCGAGCGTCAAATTTGAAGATTCTAAGAAAGAATTTACAAACTCATACGCTGCTAAAGAAGCAAAACTTCAACTTGAAGCTAAGAAAGTCTTAAAGGGTAAAGCTCTTGAGGCTGGCAAATTTGAATTTGAGTTGAAAGAAAACGGAAAAGTTCTCCACACTGTTTCAAACGATGCAAACGGTAAGATTCAATTCCCAGAACTTACGCTCACAGAAGAAAAAACTTATACATACACTATCTCTGAAAAAGCAGGTGATGTAGCCGGAGTTGAATACGATCCAAATGCTTATGAAGTAAATGTAGTCGTTAAAGATAACGGCCAAGGTCAACTTGTTGCAACACCAGATGCAGAGAACATTACTTTCACGAACGTTTATAAAGCTAAACCAGATAAAAAAACCATCACAGCTACTAAAGTCTTGAATGGTAAAGCGCTTGAAGCAGACAAATATGAGTTTGAACTTAAAGAAGGCAACAAAGTAGTCGCAACAGCTAAGAATGCTGCAGACGGTACTGTTACTTTCCCAGTAATCAGCTATGATGCTGCAGGCCCTCACACTTACACAATTACTGAAAAAGCTGGTAGTGAAAAAGGTGTGACATACGACACTGCTAAACACGAAGTAACAGTAAACGTTACAGATAATGGACAAGGTGAACTTGTTGCAGATGTAAAAGACAACAACCCAACCTTCACCAATACTTACAAAGCAGCTACAACAACAGCTACTATCACA
>NZ_JUNW01000039.1:0-3383 GCF_001075675.1 Streptococcus oralis | reverse complement strand
AGACTCTAAGGGTGAAGAAAACAAAGTCGTTACCAACGGCTCAACTGTAACTGTAACCGACAAAGACGATGACCTACCACGTAAGATTACCTTCAGTAAGGTAAATCTAGCAGGTGAAGAAATCGCGGGTGCAAAAATCCAAATTTTCCGTGGAGAAAAAGTTGCAGGTAGTCCTGTGGCTGAATGGACTTCAAAAGCAAATCAATCACATGTACTTGATTTGACTCCGGGAGTATATACTTTCCATGAAGAGGCCGCTCCAACTGGATACTTAGCAGTAACAGATATTACATTCCAAGTTAACTACGACGGAACTGTAACAGTGGTAAATGCTAGTGGAAATCAGGTTGAGTTTAAGGATGGTAAGTTAGTAGTAACGGACCAAACTGAACCAGAAAATCCTAACCTACCAAACACTGGAAGTGAATCTGGACAAGCTGCATTAGCAGCAGGTTTAGCTCTTCTAGCTTTAGGTGCAGGTCTTGTAGCAACTAAACGAAGAAAAGAAGACTAATCTCATTTAGTAGCCAATAAGTACAGTAAAGAAAGATCAGGGATAACCCCCTGGTCTTTTTTTATGGTTCAGAATAATGAAATATGTTAAATTAAACTATTTATCAGTATGGGGTATGACTATTACTAGATCTCTTCTGATTTTTACTTATATAAAATAGTTTGGATAATTATTAAGGTGTATCAAACTTATAAATAAATGGAATGTTTTGTGCAATGTTTCTTTCTGTTTGTTTAAAAGAGAAGTTGTTCGTATGTGTACACTAAACTTAAAGAAACTTCAGTGTGATGAAAGAATTAATTTTTATGACAGTAATTTTACACTGTGTCAATATTTTCAAAAGGCAATAACCTCATAATATTACAAAAAAAGTTAATTTTGTTTTATAATGAAATTAAAGGAGATTTCTATATTAAGTACAGAACAAATACGATAAGTATTGTACTCACATATAGTTATGAAATATGTTAATATGATGTAGTTTAATTAATAACTCTCATGTATTTCAATAAGTCTGAAAGGAGATGAGTATTGGGAATCTATTATCAGAGTTGGTCGTTTTAATGTTTTCGGTAATTTAGAAAGGAAGATTATGAAGAACAAGAAATTTTGGTTACCCATCCTAACCTCTCTGGCCTGTTTGCTAGGGATGATCTTTGCTCCAAATTCAGTTCAAGCAAAGGAACTGAAGAACGTTATCAGTAATATTGGAATTTGGGAGGTTGATAATGGTAGATTTATAAAACCGGATGCGAATGGTGTTTATACTCTGTCTCCTGAGCATAATGATTACCCGAACTACAAGTTTATCGCAGATTATGATTTAAGTGCTTACGATGGTAAGTTGGAGGATGGTGACACCTTTACATTCACTGTTCCAGGTCCTTTGTCAGTTAAAGAGGAAACTTTTGATCTAAAGGACAAGGAAACAGACCTTGTTATCGGAGAAACAAAAATTGTGTCTAATGGTGATAATAATGGTGGAAAGGCTACAATTACCCTAAAAAATTTAAAAACTTACCTAGAGAAGAAGAAGGGAATCTATGTTCAGAATGTTAGAGGAAGCTTCTATCTTGGATTTAGTTCTAAGAATGAGCTAAGTGAGCAAACACTACGCTTTGAAAAGACAGAAACAATAAATGAAATTACTTATCAAATCAGGGTTGGTCGAAGAGGTGAGGTTGATTATTCTGAAGGGATTGGCAAAGCCAACTTTAGTAAATATCATGGATTAATTAGTAAGGAAGCCTGGACCTCAAAAGCTTTAAATAAGAGTGGTCAATATCTTCATACGTGGTATGTTCGGGTCAATCCAAAGCAAGCATCATATGATAAAATTGAGATTCATGATTGGGTCGATCCAAATTCGTCACCAATGCAAATGATTCCGGAATCTCTCAGTGTTATAGCAGGTTGGTATAACAAAGTATACTACATGAAAGATGAGGTAGTTTTAGAAGCTGGTAAAGATTACCAAGTTAATTGGAATGATTCTTATACAGAATTCACCATTACCATTAACAACGCTTCTTCTATCGTAGCTAAAAATGGAAAACCAGCAGCTTTTCGAATTGGTTATAAAACGAGCGCTCCAGGAGATGGTACAAAAGTACTGAATAATGTCGAAGTAAAAGCTAATGATAAAAAACTGGAGTATCAAGATTATAGTAATAAGACGGTACTTCAGCAGATTGGTAATTCTGTTGTGGCCTCAGGAGGAACTATACAATTAGAGACAGCTTACCGTATCATTCTTTACAAGGTCGACGAGCTGACTCATGACCGTCTAAAAGGAGCAAAATTCAAGATTACTCCTCCGGCAGGAGCTACGGCTAAAGAGGAAATTGTAACGACAAATGATGACGGAATTGTTGAATCATCTATTTACTCAGAAAGTGATATCAAGAAAGGGAACTTTACGGTAACTGAGGTTGAGGCTCCTGAGGGATATGAGTTGAATTCTACTCCATTTGAGATGACTGTTGGACAAGATGGAGCTATCAAAACAGTTACAAATAAACGTAGCAAAGCTAAAGTTAAGATTAAAGCTAATAAAAAACTTACAGGACGTGAGTTGAAGGCTGAAGAGTTTGAATTCACTTTAACAGACCAAGATGGTAAGGTGAAAGAAACTGTGAAGAATGACAAAGACGGAAACGTTGCTTTCTCAGAATTGGAATTCGACAAAGCAGGGACTTATACCTTTAAAATTGCCGAAAAAGCTGGCAGTGATACAGGCATCAAGTACGACACTAAAACTGTCACGGCTACAGTTACTGTAGCGGACAAGGGTAAAGGTGCACTTGAAGCAACTGTTTCTTATGATGATGAGAAAGCTTTCGAAAACAAATACACTCCAGCCAAAACTGAAGTTCCTGTGAAGAAAGTATGGAAGGACGCGAACAACCAAGATGGTAAACGTCCATCTTCTATAACAGTTAAATTGCTTGCGGATGGTCAAGATACAGGTAAGACACTTACATTGACTGAAGCAAATGGTTGGGCTGGAAGCTTCAAAGACCTTGATGCTGATAAAGGCGGAACACCTATTAAGTATACAGTAGTAGAAGTAACTGTTCCTAGTTACACTTCTGAAATTACTGGTGATGCTGCATCTGGATTCACCATCACAAATAGCTATTCACCAGAAACAGTTGATGTAAAAGCAACTAAGAACTGGGATGACGCTAATAACCAAGACGGCAAACGTCCGACTAAGATTACAATCAATCTTTTAGCAGACGGTAAGAAAGTTGATTCGAAAGAAATTCAGGCTGCTGCAGACGGAACATGGACTGCTACATTCGAAAAATTAGCAAAATATAAAGCTGGTAAAGAAATCAAATACACTGTAACAGAAGAAGCCGTA
>NZ_JUNW01000038.1:0-4921 GCF_001075675.1 Streptococcus oralis | reverse complement strand
GACCCGAGCGATGGATACCAGCTCCTTGATAAAGTCTGGCTGGTTGACCTTGAGCTCTGCGAACTCATCTGAGATGAGAAAGAGGCTCTAACTCATTATACCATAAGAGATATATTGTAAGAAAAACTGAACACTGTATGGAATAATGAAAGAAAACCACCTGAAAATAATTCAGGTGGTTAATGATTCCCAGCAAAAGTTGGTATTACTTTTCATTTATTTTGTTGAACATTTTGAAAAATATAACATTCCTGTTTGATGATATAATCGAAATTAACTTTTAATCATCACCAAAGCAGTCATCAATTACATGACTAACATTACCAATGAGATTTATCATGTCTCCAAGTTTATACCCCAGTGCTTGTACAGCAGAACCTGAAGCAAGACTATCTAAATCGCTCTTGAAATTTGTAAATCGAATCTGCAATGATTTTATTACTGCCCCAACTGCCTTTTGAGAACGGACTACACCTTTCAAATTGGCCGCCCCATAAAATGCATCTTCCATTCCATTCCTGAACGCAGGTTTGAAACCACCCAACATAGATACAACTAGATTTATCGTTGTCGCAACTGTGGTCAAGTCTATATCCAAAGTATCAAGCTCTGAAGCCGCTGTTCGAATTGTACCAGATACTGAAATCTGGGTCTCCACAATTCCATAGAACTTTTTATCGTCCTTATCATCAAATTTATTCTTGTAATAAATTTCAGTAGGGAAATCGTTAATAAGTTCTTGTAGATTATCCTTTGAAGTGTTGATAACTTTATTTGTCTGTTCAATATATCCTTTTGCACTATCTAGGTAATTACTAAATGCTGTTGACATTTTATTTGCTAAATCCTCAGCTCTTACATCTATCTGATCATCAAAAGCATTAATGACATCACGATCATCAAATATTCCACTTTCTTCTAGGTAGGTATTATAATCCTGAGAAACGCTTGTATTGACATTTGGCACCGAGCTAAAATCTAGACTATCAATATTTCTAGCCAGTCCCCTATCGGTTTCCTCTAAAGCCGTTTTAATAATTTCTGCTACAGAAATAGTATAGGAAATGCAAGAAATGATTGTCTGAATGTTTTGTTCCAGTACTTTTAAAATTTCATTAACAGCTTGTGGAATCCCATCTCCAAAATGTGAACGCTTATCTAAACCTTTCGTACTTTTCTCAATCATTCCCTCAAATGAATTCACCAGTTCTGCACCTCTCCGACCCAAGTAAGTAGATGTATTTGATTCAGCAAATAGATTTCCTTCAGATTTTCCTTTTGAAGTCATTTTATGTACTTCAATATCGAGAAGAATTGAGTCACTATTAGATTTCATACTATTTAATTTTGATGTAATCGCTCCATGATCAAAACTTTTCCCTTCACTATCAAAATAGTCATTTAATCCACTAAAACCTAACCAATCAAAGTTTCTAGAGAAGTCGTAGGAATTATACGCTTTGAGAGTGTCAAAAGTCTCTTTCATACCATCATAATCGCTGAACGATTTATCTATCTTTTTTATAGCTTCAATCAAACTAATCGATTGCAAATGTTGGAAGACGGCTTCCTTGAGATTGTTTGTACGACTCGATAAATTATTCATAACATTCTCATTAGCCTGATTTGTACGCTTAACTACTTCTAGCAGATCTTCCGCATGTCCTAAACTGGCTTTCAGATTTGTAATCAAAATTATCATAGAGGTTGTATCTAAGCGAATTTCTTTTGAGTCACCATACTTTTTCAACAAATCTCGAGTTGTTGTATTCTCTGAAGTCACTGCAAAATCTAATGAACCATCTCCATCTATATCAACTGCAAATAACTGTTCCAGAACTACTTGCTTCGTATATTCCATAGCTGCAACACTTTTTCTGTAGTCTTTCATATTATGAGGAATCGGTAGATCAATCGCAACAACATTTTCAGGATACTTGGCTTCTCTTGTAATTCCTAAAATATTCAACAATGCTGGAGTATTATTATCCAATAATGTTTCGTATGCGCTATTATCCAGTGCCTGTCCTCCAAAAGAAATCTCCTTTCCATCTTGAGCCCAGACAAGATTCGTTAAAAAGTCTCGAGTTGTAGAAAATGTCACAGAGGAACCTTTATAATTTTTTTTCAACTCTTCAATTCGCTTTGCCTCTTCTTTAGCAGCTTTAACGTCCTCAGGAGAGGTAGCCTTTAAGCGAGAGAGATACTTCCAATATGGTCCTATCATCGTATTACCGTCAGCCACAGAGTGCATTAATTCATCTAACAAGTTAAACGCTTTTAGTATAGTAGAGTCGCCATCCATGACCATCTCTTGGGCAGTCTTCCCATTTACTGACTGAGGTGCTCCTTGATAGCCAATATTATAAGGAACTTGTCTTTCTAATGCCACTCTCCCGCTCTGAAACACTCCATAAGAGTGACCAGTAGTTGTGCTAATATAACGGCCACTCGCTTCTACTCTATCATAGAAATCAAGTGCTGGTTTATTCTTTTCTTTCAGGTACAAAGTATCATTTAATCCAATCGCTGCATCTACAATTATATCCTTATGACCATCAGCATCCATGTTGGTTCCAGCGTATGAGATATAAGTCTCTTTTGTCACCTTATCATAAACGGCAATCGCCGCAACACCTGAATCTGGATCATACATGGAGTCTACGATATCATAACTACTACTATCCACGCCAGCATCATCCAAAACCCCTACAGCCATCTCTGTTGGATTTTTACGACCAGCAGTATAGGCTATCTCGTATTTATATACAGCATCAGATAAGACGGCTGACATTTCAACTCGACGATTACTTTTTTCAATTTCATTCATTGATTATCCTCCCGTTGTTTAAATATAGTTAAATCTATTTGAACAGCCTCATCCTTAGATTCCATTAGTATTGAAATTCCATAGATTGTTCCACTAGAGTAATCTAATATTATTCGACAGGTCGTATCTTCTGGCATGTCGTACTTATTTTTAAGATATTTATAGAGGTCAGAATGATTTTCAGGCTGGTAGATAATATCGCTCAATTCAGTTTCAGCACTCTTAAAGGTTTCTTTTATATTCAAGGAAGCGAAATAATCTCTTTGTACTACCAAATTAAGAATTTCTTCATCATATAAAGGAGTTACCTCCGACCCATAATTTAACTTCCCATTAGAGTAAGTAACAGGAACTGTTTCTTTATTATCCCCAATTTTTATTGTATAGTCACCCTTAATGTCAGATTGGCTAGTATCTAAGAATACTTTATAATCCTTTACTACGTTTCCACTCTCTATATAAATACTATTTTTGTAAAGCTTTAATCCATTAAAATCCTTCTTATCTTGCTCTAAAAATTTAAATATAGGCTCAAACGTTTTTTCAAATTCGTACTGTTCCTTTGTTCTGTTTTTGGGAATGGTTTCACCACCCAAACTACATCCATTCAATAACGATGCTGTCATAAGTATAACTCCTCCTATCATTAACCATAAAATTATTTTTATTTTTTTCATCTTTCTTTACTCCGCAATTATAATATTCAATATTGATTCGTTATTTTTCTTTTTATTAAGAGTTTAGCGAATCAAAGCCTTGATCTTAATGTATGTGCTCTCACAAACAAAATAATGAACTTGATTTTCTAACATAGTCTCTCTTAGAGGTTTCTTTGTGACAGGTACAACGTTTTGATCATTGAGCCTCATGCTAATCAAAGCTTGTTTGAATCCTTTTGCTAGACGCAACGGAGCCTCTATATTACGAGAAATACTTTGGCTCGTAATAACAATTGAAGCATAGCCTGCTAGTAAACCCTGTTTAAAGATAAACTCTAGTCTCTTTTGTGCCACAGGTGTCAAATTTCCAATTATTTCGGTAATATTATAAAGAACGATAGTAACTACATGTTCTTTTAAGCCCTCTTGATTTCGCTTATGAATTTCCGATTCAAGAAGCTCTAGCCTATTTTCGATGTTTTGTATTTCATTCTCGTAAATGACTTCTTCCCTAAATCTCTCAATATTGAGTTTAGAAAATTGTGGTGCCAAGACGATGACCTTCTGTTTCCCTTTGGCAATGTGTTTTACCAAGGCCGTCATCTGTTCTTCTTTATCTGTTAAGTAAAGGAGATTTCCTTTAGCCAGATTCCAAGTAACAGGCTCAACTGTCTCCAAGTCCAGTCCTAATGGCACAAGTCCGTGTTCATAGGCAGTCTGCACGCTTGCTCGGCTATAGAAGTCTTTCTCCGTCAACTCCTCTGGCACCATCGGAATGGCACTTGGGCGCTGTCCGGTCCAGGCTTCTTGGAGGGAAGCGACTGCTTGGCGCAGGTTATTGAGGACTTGAGTATCATTGGCTCCATAAACTGGGAGAGCCAGCTGGATGACATCCACCTCTTCACGCTTCATAAGGGCACGTCCCTTGATATCTTCCATAGTCATAGCAAGTGGTGTAGAGCCCACGATGGCCCGCACTTCACCTGCCTCATTTTGTGGCAGGCTCAACTGGTGCTTGAAGTTCGAGTAGAGTTGAGCACGAAGG
Organism: Streptococcus oralis; assembly: GCF_001075675.1. Lineage (GTDB taxonomy): Bacteria > Bacillota > Bacilli > Lactobacillales > Streptococcaceae > Streptococcus > Streptococcus oralis_V. The sequence goes on along the minus strand of NZ_JUNW01000038.1, from coordinate 387 downwards.
TTGGTCTGGCGACCAGCTGTCACCAAGAGGTGAACCCCGATACTGAGACCTTCACGAGAGATACGCACCAAGAGCTTGAAGAGTTCCGCCTCATAGGCTTCTTCCTTGAAGGCCTCATAGCTATCTAAGAGGATGACAATAGCCGGCTCTTCCTGACCACTGGCCTGACGGTAGAGTTCCAAGGTCCCAACACCATAGTCCGCAAGGAGTTTCTTACGACGGTTGAGTTCTCTCTCCATGATTCGTACAAACTTAGAGATCTTCTCTGTTTGGTCCAAAAGCATGGTATCTGCCACCTGTGGAAGCTTGGACAATGGAGCCAAACCATTGGTACCAAAGTCCATCAAGTACATGGTAAGGGCCTTGGGACTGAATTTGCGAGCCAAG
>NZ_JUNW01000037.1:0-17144 GCF_001075675.1 Streptococcus oralis | reverse complement strand
TCTTCGATATAAGTTTCCGTATCTGCTTTCTTTAAACCTATTTTGACAAATTTTTTTAAAGTACGGTCTTTATGAGAATATACAGTCCACATTTTTATATTCACGTTAGACTCTATACTTTTTTCAAATGAAATCAAGCTTAATTGAGCTTCGGATTTAAAATTAAAATCTATAGCAATTTTCTCATAGCTATCTGGTAAAGCATTTCCCTTATAGACAACATTTGGATAAAATCTAGAATCATCACTATACTCTTGATATTTATGTGCTTCAACATCTTTCAACTTGTTAAAGACATTATTTCCTAGATAGGTCTTCTCCGTCTCTTGGTAAATTTCATCAAAAATGTTTTTAGGTTGACGCACAAAAAAGTAAAAACAGGATGATACGATTATCACGAATAAGGCTACTAAACCGAGTGTTTTCTTCATTAACTTTTCCTCCTAATCTGCCACAGCCTCTAAACGATTTAAAAATGTGGATACTTCTGGGTATTTTTCCTCAATATACTCTTTAATAGATGCCTCACCCTTTCTCAGTATATCTGTAGGCGCTACCCCTGCATAAATCGTACCTTTGACCTGTTTCCAATCCTTATTTTTCAAGAATTCTCTTTCTCTCTGAGAAGAGTCTTTTTGAAGGTCAGCATAGTAAGAAGAGATAGCTTGGTCATAGGATTGCCCCTTCTGCATACGGCCGGTAAGGTTGACCGAGTCCAAATCTGCTTTGTAATCATCTTCTCCGATACTTGGTTTCATATCGTTTGCATTAAAGGTCGTATCTCCCTCCCAGCCTGAGAGGTCTTTGACATGCTCTCTACCGCCATAGAGATCGGCTAACTGAGCTTGATTAGGATTAAGGTGAGTCGCCATAGTGATGGACTGGTGGGTGAAGTCTGCATGGCCTGCTCCATTGTTAGAATAGGCCTTTAACTTGCTGTCCCAAAATTCGTCAAATTTATTATTTTTGCCATAAACTTTTTCATACTTATCTTTCGCTTCATTATACTCTGACAAGTCTCTTGACTTCATTGTCTCCGAATCACTCCCTCCACCAGCTAGTGTATGTTGCAATCTAAGATTATAGTACAGTTCTTTGGCCTTTTCTTCTTTCAACCCCAGTTCTTGAAAGATTTCAAGAACTGGTTTCAAAGTTCTCAATTTTTGGCCTGTATTCGGATCACTCACAAATTCGTAATAAAAATATTGCCACAATCCACCTGCCGTTTCGTTCCACTTAAAGTCATCATAGTTGGCCGCACCGACGACTCGCAAAAAGATATAGTCACGGAACTCTTGACTAGAGGTTGGGAACTTCTTGTCTATCCCTTGCTTGATGGTCAAGAGCTGTTGGGCTGTCTCTGCGTCAAAGCCGTATTCTGCCATCATGGTTTGGACAAAGGCCTTCTCTTGACGGCTGAGCTTCAAATCCTTTGTGTCAGAATAGGCAGTCAAGTAGTTGACCCAAGTCAGGTCAGATGGAACTTTAAAGACCCCATTTTTTGCATCCCAACTACTTTCAATCTGGGCCAGTCCACGACTCAGTTGCACATCGATACTGTCTAGTTCATCGAAAAGCCCTCCTGAGTAGCTATCATAGGCACGCAGGTCTCTCAAGATCGTTTCATAGACGCGTTTATTCGCATGGTGTCCTCGCATGAGTTCCACATTACTGCGTCTCAATCTCCCCTTTTCTTCACTATCCATGGTCAAGCTCGAAAGAGATTGGTTGACTTCATCTAGATAAGCAATCATTTGCTCTTCCTGACGGATCTTATCAAGCAGATCATCCTCGCGCCAACTCTTGCTGTCGACCATCGTTTGGTAGTCTTCTGGTAATTTCTTGATAGCTTGAGAGAAGGTTTCTGCATAGAGTTGTCCCCCTTTGCTCAAGGGCAATAAGACACTTGCAAAAAAACTTCTAGCCGAATCATAAGCATCGCCCTTTAGACTATCCGTATCCTCTGAAAACTTTTGAATAGCTGATTGCAAGTCTTGATAAGCCTCCACCTGAGATTGGCACATGGTTGCTACACTCGAACTTTGTAGTTGTGATTGTTCTAAGTACATATCAATGCCCATGTCGTTTCTCCTCCTCTCTTTCTAGTTCTTTGCGTCTTTCATAGTAGACCTCATCCAAGTCTCCCTCTAACCGGAATTTTTCTTTTTTCAAATCATCCATGTGGTAGCTGAGATCCTCAAAGATTTGATTTTTAAGTTGGTTTCTTTGCAGGAGCGTTTCTTCCAACTGTCCTGCGTATCGGCTTTGATAGGCCACCTCCCACAAATCATTTTGATAACGGTGACTAGCTCTATCATACCCTTCAAAGGTTTCTATCAGTTCTTTGGTGCGATACTTCTCTTTTCCATTGTCTTCTAGCTGGTACAAGAGTTCTCGCTCTCTTTTCTTCAACTCATCCAACCTGCTCATGTATGACTCCTAAAACCATTGGCAGCCGCTTCATCTAGCGCCTCAAAATCACTCGCTACAGAGTGCAGTCGTTCTGAAGTCAAGGTGACAGCGGCTGTAATCTGACTAGCTAGATTTTGATCCTTTGTCAGACATTGATGGGCCTTGTTATTCCCTTGAAGAGTCGTTAGGTCATCTTGACTAGCCGCAGCGATCGCTGTTAACGATTGACAAGCATTTTTCAACTGAGTCGCATATGTTTGCGCAAGATTTAGATCACTTTTTACTGTTGACATGACTATTCTATCCTTTTTCTCATTCCCTAGTGATAGGTTCACTCCATTTAGCTATATAGGCCTATTATACCATGTTTCATAAAAGGAGCATCATTTTGTCCTGATTTATTTACTATTGTGTATTTTTTCAACAACTTCTCTCATCCGACTCGACGAAAAAAGTAAAAACTGTTAGAATGTAGAAAAAGAAAAGAGGCCCTCATGACCAGTGTATATGATTTTTCCGTTTTAAACCAAAATAACCAAACAACTCCCCTAGAGGGCTATCGTGGCAAGGTTCTCTTGATTGTCAACACTGCTACTGGATGTGGGTTAACGCCCCAGTACCAGGGACTTCAAGAACTCTATGAACGCTATCAAGATCAGGGCTTCGAAATATTAGATTTCCCTTGCAATCAGTTCATGGGACAAGCACCCGGCAGCGCAGAAGAAATCAATAGTTTCTGTAGCCTACACTATCAGACCACTTTCCCTCGCTTTGCCAAGATCAAGGTCAACGGCAAGGAGGCAGATCCTCTTTATGTTTGGCTAAAAGACCAGAAGTCTGGCCCGCTAGGAAAACGAATCGAATGGAATTTTGCTAAGTTTCTCATTGGTCGAGATGGGCAGGTCCTTGAGCGCTTCTCTTCTAAAACAGACCCCCAAACCATCCAAGATTCTCTCCAAAAAATACTCTAATTTCTTTTTAAAACGTATCCTTTCATTTAGTTTGAGTCATGAAAGGATGCGTTTTTTCTTTAAAAAGTAACTGATTTTCTTTAATTTATATTTATTTTTTTGCCTTTTGCTATTGCAATTCTTTCATTAATTTAGTATATTTGTTATATTAAAAGTTTTCAGTCATTTTAAGGGAGAAATGACCTTTTAAATTTTTTATCTTAAAATGAAAGCGCTTTATAAACAGGAGGTAAGGTGGCTTACAAATTATCAGAGAGTTTTTCATTAAATCAAGTTGTAACCAAGTCAGACTTGGGCTTGGGCAGTAGCTGACTGCCTTTCTAAAAACTAGGAGTATATTATGAATCGATACCTTTTTGAAAAAGGGCAAACTTTTAGCATTCGGAAGTTGACTGTAGGTGTGGCATCTGTTATCGTCGGACTGGCATTTTTTGCTTCTGGAACCGTGCGTGCAGACGAAACATCTCCTGCCACAACATCCAATTTAGATCAGCAAATGAAACAAGTAGCAGATATAGAAGAGACCAAGGTTGAACCAGTCAAAGAAGAAGGCCGTGTAGAAGCTGAAAAACAAGAAACACCTGCTGCAGATACCAACAGTGCTGACTTGCTCCCTGAAGACATTCAGGACCGTGCCTATCCAGACACACCTGTCAAAGAACTCGATACGACTACTATCGTTGACCAGAAAGCTAGTCCAAAAGTAGAAACTAAGAGCATTCTAAAGGACAAGGAAGAAGCTCCAAAAGAAGCTGAGAACGGAAACCGTGCCATCATTAACGGTGGACAAGACCTCAAACACATCAACTACGAGGGACAACCTGCTACTGCTGCTACTATGGTTTACAGCACTTACAATGCAGGAGAACAACGCTACCTCGTTTCAGGCTCAGGTATCTTTGTAGCACCTAACCTGATCCTTACCGTTGCTCATAACTTCCTAGAAGCCAATAAAGAAACTAGCGAAGGTCACATTCGTGGTGGAAAATCTGCCCAGTTTTACTATAACGTTGGTTCAAACAGCGAAAAGAAAAACTCACTGCCATCTTCTGGGACTACGGTTTTATTCAGAGAAAAAGACATACATTTCTGGAACAAGAAAGAGTTTGGAAAAGGCTATAAGAATGACCTTGCTCTTGTAGAAGCTCCTATTCCTCTTCCGATTGCTAGTCCAAACAAAGCAGCAACCTTTGCGCCTTTAGCGGAGCACAAGACGCATCAGCCGGGAGAAGCCATCAGTACGATTGGCTATCCAACTGACTCGAGCTCCAAAGAACTGAAACAACCTATCCTAGCTGGTCAGCTTTACAAGGCAGATGGGACCATCCGATCTGTTGAGTCCTATGATGATAAGGGAACGACTGGTATCACCTATAAAACCACTTCTGTATCTGGTTTGTCTGGTGGCGGGATTGTCGATAGCCAAGGAAAAGTTCTGGGGGTTCACCAACACGGAACCGTTGACAATGGTGTGGCTGAAAAGGATCGCTTTGGTGGCGGACTCGTCCTTTCACCTGAACAACTGAAATGGGTTAAGGACATGATTGCCAAATATGGTGTGAAAGGCTGGTACCAAGGAGATAACGGAAATCGTTACTACTTTACCGATGAAGGACGTATGCTTCGAAATGAGAAAGCTGTTATCGGAAGCAACGAATATTCCTTCAACCAAGATGGGATTGCTACCTTGACCAAGGGAGTTGAATACGGTCGTGTGGTTATTCAACACGAAGACGAAGAAGGAAATCCTGTCAAAGATAATGACACCTTTATCGAACAGACAGCTGTTGATTCGCCATTTGACTATAATTTCAAAAAAGAAATTGAGAAGACGGACTTCTATCAGAAGAATAAAGACAAATACGAAATTGTATCCATTGATGGCGTAGCAGTTAATAAACAGCTAAAAGATACTTGGACTGAAGATTACAATGTTGTCAGCAAAGCGCCTGCCGGTACACGTGTCATCAAGGTGGTCTATAAAGTTAACAAAGGCTCCTTCAAAGTTTACTACCGTCAAAAAGGAACCACTACTGAACTAGCGGAAGCGACAGTTGATAACAATGAAGGTCAAGAGTATGACGTTTCCTTTGTCAACACCTTCCATGCAAAAGACATTGCTGGCTACCGTCCAGTCAAAACCAGCCTGGAAGCAAGGATCCAGCATAAAGGTGTGAATGAGGTCGTCTTTGAATACGAGCCAGTCGCTGATACAGCCAATCCAACGACACCGACTCCACCAGTCGCTCATCCAGAAGATAAAGAAACCGAGATTGGCAATCATGGACCTCTTCCAAGCAAGGCTCAACTCGATTACCACAAGGAAGAATTGGCAGCCTTCATCCACTATGGAATGAACACTTATACCAATTCGGAATGGGGAAATGGGAAAGAAGACCCTCGATACTTCAATCCAACCAACTTGGATACAGACCAATGGATTCGCACCCTGAAGGAAACTGGCTTCAAACGGACCATTATGGTTGTTAAACACCACGACGGTTTCGTTGCTTACCCTTCTAAGTACACCAACCATACCGTAGCTGCTAGCCCATGGAAAGATGGAAAGGGTGACCTTCTCGAAGAAGTTTCCAAGTCTGCTAGCAAGTACGACATGAATATGGGTGTTTACCTATCACCATGGGATGCCAACCATCCAAAATACCATGTCGCAACCGAAAAAGAATACAACCAATACTATCTCAACCAACTGAAAGAAATCCTTGGAAATCCGAAATACGGAAATAAAGGAAAATTCATCGAAGTTTGGATGGACGGTGCGCGTGGTAGTGGTGCCCAAAAAGTAACCTATACCTTTGATGAATGGTTCAAATACATCAAAGAAGCTGAAGGAGATATCGCCATCTTCTCTGCTCAACCGACAAGCGTTCGCTGGATCGGAAATGAACGTGGTATCGCAGGGGACCCTGTCTGGCATAAAGTCAAACGTGCCAACATCACAGACGATGTGAAAAATGAATACCTCAACCATGGTGACCCAGATGGTGATATGTACTCTGTAGGGGAAGCGGACGTTTCGATCCGTTCCGGTTGGTTCTACCATGACAACCAACAGCCGAAATCACTCAAAGAGTTGATGGATATCTACTTCAAGTCTGTTGGTCGTGGAACCCCACTCCTTCTCAACATTCCACCAAATAAAGAAGGAAAATTTGCAGATGCGGATGTGGCTCGCTTGAAGGAATTCAAGGCAACCCTAGATCAAATGTATGCGACTGACTTTGCCAAAGGGGCAACTGTAACAGCAAGTTCTACCCGTCAGAACCACCTCTACAAGGAAAGTCACCTGACAGATGGTAAAGATGATACTAGCTGGGCGCTCTCAAATGATGCCACAACTGGTAGCTTTACAGTCGATTTAGGGCAAAAGAGACGCTTTGATGTCGTTGAACTCAAGGAAGACATCGCCAAAGGTCAACGTATCTCTGGTTTCAAGATTGAAGTCGAAATCAACGGTCGCTGGGTTCCATATGGGGAAGGTTCAACCGTGGGCTACCGCCGTTTGATTCAAGGACAACCTGTAGAAGCGCAAAAAATCCGTGTAACTATCACTGGTGCTCAAGCAACTCCAATCTTGACCAACTTCTCAGTCTACAAGACACCTACTAGCATTGAGAAGACAGACGGTTACCCTCTTGGACTCGAGTACCATTCAAATACAACCGCTGACAAGGCTGGTACAACTTGGTACAATGAATCTGAAGGTGTTCGTGGCACTTCTATGTGGACCAATCAAAAAGATGCCAAAGCAAGCTATACCTTCACAGGAACCAAGGCCTATGTCGTCTCTACAGTCGATCCAGGTCATGGAGAAATGTCCGTTTATGTTGATGGCCAAAAAGTTGCGGATGTGCAAACTAAGAATGCTAGCCGTAAACGCAGCCAAAAAGTCTTTGAGACAGGCGATTTAGCACCAGGCCAACACACCATTACTCTCGTTAATAAAACAGGTGAACCGATTGCTACAGAAGGAATCTACACCCTAAACAATGATAGCAAGGGAATGTTTGAACTCGAGTCCACTAACTACGAAGTCGAAAAAGGAAAACCAGTCACTGTTAAAATTAAACGTGTTGGTGGAAGCAAGGGGGCTGCTACTGTGCGCTTCATCACAGAACCTGGAACTGGGGTTCACGGTAAAGTTTACCAAGATACAACTCAAGATGTGACCTTTAAAGATGGAGAAACAGAAAAGACTGTTACCATCCCAACGATTGACTTTACAGAACAAGCCGACTCTGTCTTTGACTTCAAAGCCAAGCTCACTTCTGTCACTGATGGTGCCCTGCTCGGTTTTGCTACAGATGCAACCATCCAAGTGATGAAAGCCGAATTGCTGGTCAAGGACCAAACAAGTTATGATGACCAAGCTAGTCAGTTGGATTATAGTCCTGGCTGGCACCATGAAACCAATTCAGCAGATAAGTACCAAAAGACGGAATCTTGGGCTTCCTTTGGCCGCTTAACTGATGAGCAAAAGAAAAAGACAACCGTAACAGCTTACTTCTACGGCACTGGTCTTGATATCAAGGGCTATGTCGATCCAAATCATGGTATCTACAAAGTCTTTCTAGATGGTAAAGAAGTTCCTTACCAAGATGGCATGGGAAATGCTTCAACTATTGAGGGCAAGAAATACTTTAGTGGCCATGCAGCCCAACGCCAAGGCAATCAAACTCTGGTTAGCCTAAAAGGTCTTGACGAGAACTTGCACGCAGTCACCCTTCAACTCGATCCTGATCGAAACGATTTGTCTCAAAATATTGGTATTCAGGTAGACCAATTTATCACTCGTGGCGAAGGTAGCGAACTCTACAGCAAGGCAGATATCATCCAGTCTATCTCAAAATGGAAAGACGATCTGTCCAACTTTGATCCAGCAGGCTTGAAGAATACGGCTACTGCACGCCAAGCTTTCCAAGCAAATCTAGAAAAATTGAGAAACCAACTCAGTGCTGATGCAGTGGATGTTCAGGATGTCATGTTGACAGTCAGTGCCCTACAAGATATCCTATCCAAGGATGAGAACTATCAAAAAGGCCAAGAGGAACCTAGTCCAGAGCAACCGGAACAGCCTGAAGAACCTTCTAAACCTGATCAACCAGCTGAGCCAAAACAACCGGAAATTGAGTATGATAAGGCTATGGACAGCTTGACAAAAGCTATCGAGAAAAAAGTCGCTGAGCTTGGATCCAACAAGGAAGCTAAGAAGAAATTATTAGAAATTGCTGACCAAGCCATTGCTGCAATCCAGGAAGCTAAAACTCAGGAAGCAGTCAATCAAGCGCTAAAAACTGCTCTCGAACAAATCAGCAAGCTCGAAGCAACTCAGCCTGAAAAGCCAGTTCAACCGGAAAAACCTACTCAACCGGAAAAACCGGCGCAACCTGAACAACCGGCGCAACCGGAAACTCCAGTTCAACCGGAAAAACCGGCTCAACCTGAAAAACCCGCTCAACCTGAAAAGCCAGTTCAACCGGAAAAACCGGCTCAACCTGAACAACCGGCGCAACCGGAAACTCCAGCGCAACCTGAGAATCCAGTTCAACCGGAAAAACCTGCTGAGCCTGAAAAACCAGTTCAGCCTGAGAAACCTGCTCAACCGGAAACTCCAGCGCAACCGGAAAAACCGGCTCAACCGGAAACTCCAGCGCAACCGGAAAAACCGGCTCAACCTGAAAAGCCTGCTGAGCCTGAAAAGCCTGCTCAACCTGAAAATCCGACTCAACCTGAGAAACCAGTTCAACCGGAAAAACCGGCTCAGCCTGAAAAGCCAGTTCAACCGGAAAAACCGGCTCAGCCTGAGAAACCAGTTCAACCGGAAACTCCAGCACAACCTGAAAAACCTGCTGAGCCTGAAAAGCCAGCTCAGCCTGAAAAACCAGTTCAACCGGAAACGCCAGCTCAGCCTGAAAAACCTGCTCAGCCTGAAAAGCCAGCTCAGCCTGAAAAGCCGACTCAACCTGAGAAACCGGCGCAACCTGAGAAACCAATTACTTCTTCAAGTCCTGAGGAAGGGGTTAAAGACCTTGTCTTTACACTTCCAAGCTTGGAAATCGTCAATAAGGTCGTACCGTTCAAGACGATTCGTCGCGAAAACCCACAATTAGACACCGGAAAAGAGCAAGTTCTATCAGAAGGGAAAGACGGTCTCTTAGTCGAGTATATTGAAGTGGACGGTGACAATCGCAAGGTTCTCCAGACAGAAACAACTCCAGCTCAAGATCGAGTGATTGAAGTGGGTAGCAAACAAAGCTCAGTTGGAACAGAAGCGCCACCAGTTGTGACTCTTCCTGAGTATGTTCTACCAAGAGAGACTGAAAAACCTGCGCCAGTCGTAACAGATAATTCATCAGCAAAAGATGAAAAAGCTCCTGTTACAGCTACAATCAAAGAAGACAAGGAAAGACTACTCCCTGCAACTGGGGAACAAGAAGCAACTACCTTCCTCTTCTTGGCAGCCATTACTTCTATCTTGTCTCTCCTCATTTTCCAAAAGAATTTCAAAGACTAATAACCCTCTTTGATTGATTCTTTCTAATTATTCAGTTCCCCCGTTGAGAAGACCATTTGGTCTTCTCTTTTTCTATCTGAAAAATTAAAAAACATCCACAAATACACACGGATGTTTTGGTATGAATCTATAAAGTAAAATGATCATTGAAGATAGCTGTTCTCAAATCCAACCACGTTTTCAAATAAACGCTCATCCAAAAAAGAGAGTCCCCCTTGTCTTATCTCATCAGAACTACCATCATAAGTTCTGCAAAAACTCCACAGATAAAAGATGGTGTTTCGAATTCCTATACCATGAGATCTTCTGACGCTCACAAGCCATCTTTCCTAAATCAGACTTCCCTCTTCCACATCTAGTCACTGACTACTATTTTTGAGTCCAGCGTATGCATAGGTTCGATTTCTGGGACACTCTTTTTCCGTCACCACCCTAAAATAAAAGCGATGCTCCCGCCCATCCTTGGCATTTTCCTTGTTTAAAACAAAGTAGTTCTTCTGATTCATCGCCATGGTGCGTAGGATGTCATCGATCAAAAAAGTCAGTGGTACATTCATGGCAGAGTATTTTTGAAAATCCTCTTCAAAGCGGATATAACTATCTGAAAAATAATCCATCTGCAGTTTGCTTTCATACAACTCTTTTCTAGTCATACACTCCCCCCCTCCCACAGTCGAATTTCGAGAACATCTGCTACCTCTACCAGTCTATAGCCCTCATTGGTCCTAATAGATAGAGTTTGAGGTGATAATTCGCTTACCTCACCGACGATAGTGGTTTTATGCCTTCTTTCCTTGACCACAAAGCATCCCTTCAGTTGCCCAACATAAAGCTGCGAAAGCAAGAGTAGCTTCTCAACGGAATTCAAACTCGTCGAAAAAGCCACCCGATTTCTTTCTTCACCGAGTGAACTAGTATGCTCTGAGAGGAAAAAGCCCATCCACTTCTGCATCCCTGGATCTTGATAGTCACGCGCAGATGGAAAGGGTAAATAAGAACGATCAATCATTTTAGCCCATCTAATCCTCCAGCAGAATGCCCCCCAATCAGCTTGCTTCTGGCAAGACTCCTAGAGGCTTCTTCCAGCGCATTGGCCTTTAAGAGGGAGGTAAAACCAAATTGTTCTCGAATGGAGTCAATGGCTGTCTGGAGCCTTTCTTCTTTTTCTAACTTATCAACATCATCAAAGAGGGAGATCAAGCCAAAGGACTCGTCCACAAATCCTGAATAGTTGACTCCGACACTTCTGACCGCTCCAGAAGTGTATTTGTTATGAAATAGCTTCAAAACATAATCCGTTAAGATAGCTGTATTATTGGTCGGTTCGACCTTCATTTGTGTGTGAATAGACGGCCTAACCTCCTGTTTAGAGAAACCAACATAAATAGAGACAAGGGTTGTTTTCTTACCCGACCTTCTCAGTCTAATAGCCACCTGATCTGCCATTTCTCGGAGAATAATTTCGATATCCCGTAACTTCACGTAGTCTCTCGGCAAGATTTGAGAATTTCCCAAACCTTGGGACTTAGCTTTATAGGGCTTATGAACATTGCTCTCGTCAATCCCGTTAGCATGAAACCACAAACGCAGACCAGCCTGACCCAGAGCCTTCTGTAGCTGGTCTGGATTACTGGTGGCCAATTCTCTGATGGAAAAAATCCCCAGAGCATGCAAGCGTTTCTCCATCCGCCTGCCAATCCCCCAAAAATCCGTCATCTTGGGAATAGCCCAGACCTTCTCTTCCACATCCTGGTAAGACCAGTTAGCCCTCATGGTAGGAGTATGCTTGGCCTCATTATCCAACGCCAACTTGGCCAGTAAGGGATTGGCATTGGACATACCCACCGTAGAGTAGATCCCTGTCTGCCTCCAAATATCCCTCTGGATACGAGCAGAAAGCATATCCAGCTTGTCTTTACGAGAGAGACTCTTGTCTGGGATGAAATAGTTAAGCGAACTAGTCAGATCGATAAAGCCCTCATCGATAGAGTAGGGATAAATATCATCTGGACTACCATAGTTTTGAAAGATTCGCTGGATTTCCATATTGACCGCTATGTATTCGTCCATCCTAGGTGGCACAATCAAGGTCACTTGAGCCCAATCTTCGATGTAGCGAACATAGTCTGAGTCAGTAGGCAAGCCTTGCTTTCGAGCATTGTAATAAGAAAATTTGCGCGTTTTGATATCAAAAGGCAGATCATAGGCCCGGCCAACATTAGACTTACCAAAAATCTTCTTAAACATGGGAGAGGAAGCTAAGATAAGACCAGTAGAATTATCCGCGCGACTCATGACACAAAGCGAGGTCTTCAGCGGATGCAAGCCTCTTTTCACACACTCAACGCTGGCATAAAAGGATTTCATGTCGACAAAGGCAATATCACTTTTGGGCTCTCTGGAATAATCAAAGTAGCCCATAGGCTAACCCTCCATCGGCACAAAATTCCCAACGATAATCCCCACAATCCGAGGATCCTCCTCATAGGAGATGAAAATGTCCTTGTATTTAGGATTGATAGAAACCAGACGCAAACCATCTTCCTCCCGATAGACCCGTTTAATATAGGTCTGGTTGTTACAAACTACTGCATAAACTGCCCCATCATAGTCAAATCCTGTTTCCCGAATCAGAGCCACTGAACCATTTTGATATTTAGGTTCCATGGAGTCCCCAGCCACCCAGGAAGCAAAATCGTGGGCTAGTTCTTCATTAAAGTAAACGGTATCAAAATTTCTATCGTCATATACCGAAGCCCCGATCCCTGCTGACATGCGTTCATAGACACGATACTCGTAGAGGCGCTCTGGCATGGTCGTCACCTTCTGAGTTTGTTCCTCTTGAGCTAGGTTGCGAGCATAAAGCACAACCTGGTCCTTCCCTTGCTTGGAGAGGCTATTGTAGAGACGGACAATCTCGATCTGAGTAAAATACCCTTTTGCTACTTTTAAAATATTCTCTAGCTGAGCAACCTTCTCCTTGGATGGTTCCTTAACCCCACGCTCCCAAGCCGAATAAGCCTGAAAACTAATCCCCAACTCCTCTGCAATTTCCTTCTGTGTCAATTTTAACTCTTTTCTCCGAGCCTTGAGTTTTTCTGGTTGGTACATGATTCACCCCCTAGTGTGATGTTTTATTGAGAATATCTCTCTTAGAAAAACAAATCGACGGTTAAGCTTACACATCTAAAACTCAACCAATTCGGTTTAGTTTTATTATATAAAAAAAGTGGACGATTGTCCACTGGGAAAATCAAATTTTAACAGACATACCTGGAGATTCTGAACAAAAAACTGACCTAGATCTAGCAACTCCTACTCTAATTTTTGCAACAGCTTTACAACTTGACGATTTTCAATCTTAACATAGTATACACCACTATCACTGACAAGTTTATCCTCTTTATATTTAGCAATTTTGACAGCATAAAGACCGCGTGGTAGGGGTTGGTTGGCAAAAAATTCCTTCATGAGCGCTTCAAGCTCTTTTAGATAGTCATCTTACAAGAGATCTCTTTTTTCTTTTGGAACGAAATATTGAAATTCAAATGTCGGTATAAAAATCTCTTTTTGGAAAAGATATTGAGCATCCATTGGATACATCCCTTGCAGAGCTTGGCCCTTGCTTTGATTTTCCTCTAATATTTCATTATAAAGATAGATATTATCAGATTGGTTATTAAATTCAAAACCAATACCTTGATACTTCAAATCAGGAAGTTTAGGATCTTTGATTGAACTGTCCAGTGTTTTTAAAAACTCGCTGGTGCCTGGACTAACCTCAATCCCTAAATAGGCTAATTCTGGGAAAACATCATAAATTTTTTTATAATTCTTGTAATCAACCTCTGCATCTGTCTTTCCATATGTTTCATTTTTCGAAAAGCGAGTATAGTATTTAAATCGAGTTTTAACCTGATAGGTTTTTCCAGCTATATTTTCACTGTAGGTACCGTGGATTATAAATCCTCCCACGCTTGTATAGTTTTTCTCGTATTTTTCTAACTCAAACTGTCCTGTAAGACCGTAATTTTGATAAGAACGATGCACAGCTTGCTCAATCTCAGTTCGCCTTGCATGGGCAAACAGCCCCCACATATCCATTAGATCAAGAATAGGACTACTCACTGTGAAGATTACGATTGGGATCACTACGGATAAGCAACCTATTAATAGCCAATTTCTTTTCTTGGGATTTCCTCCAGTTTTTTTACCAGTTTTCTGTTTCCTTTTTAAGATTAGAATGAGCAAAACCAAAAGCACTAATACTAATAAAACCAAGCTACAATCTCCTTTTACTTTGGACAGTTGTTAACAGGTAGATAGGAGACTGACAGAAATACTCGTCTCACCTGCTAACTTATCCTGAATTCCATAAACTCGTCTGAAACGAGGAGCAACCCTGGTCTCATTATACCACATGAGCAATACTGTGAGAAGACGAGAAAAGCAAAAGAAACCCACCTGAATTTGTTTCAGGTGGTTAGTTTCATGAGACAAGGAATAGGCTCTATAAACCTTTATCTCTTTTTAGACTTCTTAACATGTTCCTTGTACATTTTTGACTTCTTTCCATACCATTCTTCGATGGTATAGCCATACTCTTCACGGTATTTCTCTTGATTTTTATTGACTGTATTCAAGTTCTCTAGCGTTACTACATTGGATTTAAAAAATGATACCAAAAATAGGCCTAGGAAAATAGGTGCAATGGGTAACAAAGCAAGCAAGAGATACGCTAGGAAATGATTGAGCCCGTTGATGAAGAGATTGATTCCATACATCAACAACCATAAGAATAAAATAACATTCAAAAATTTTTTATAATATTCTGAGGAGAAATAATCCTTGCTAGCGCGTTGCTTAGTAACGAGAATATAAACAAGGTAAATCAGTGATAACACAAAACCAATCCAGTAGACGATACGAATTGCTACTAGGGGGATTAAATACAAGGCACCTATAAACCAACTATAATATAAAATTACGAGCAAAAATAATTGAATAATCTGACTCAATAAATAGGCTCTAATGCGATTTCTTTTAGAAATAATATAAAAACAAATAAAATAACACCAACAAAACAAGAATAGAAAACCAAAGAAACTATCTGGGGGAATGAGCCCTTTTTCCACTGATGTTAGCTGTGTAACCATTGAGGTCAGTGGTATAGCTGGGTCATACCCAGCTTCACTAGCCATTCGAAATAAACTTATCGGCAAAGTTGTCGCAAGCATAGTCATCAATGAAAATAAAGGTGCTACAGAAAACATTTTCAATATGTTAAAACGTCTTCCCGTCTCTAGTGCTTCATTAATATCTTTTTGTATCTTATCCATTTATTTTCTCCTATTATCCAAACAAGGATGAGACCGTCTTCAGACCACCATTAAAGAAATCAGAAACATTCTTGCCCACACTTTTGACAGTCTCCAAGCCCTGGTGGATTCCATTTCCGATAGACTCCACTCCTGATTCTACCACGTCCACAGCACCATAAGCAAAATTTTTAACTCCGTCATAAACAGACTTTTTAAATTCTGGTGCAACTGCAGAACCGATAAGGTTAAGCGTTCCCAAAGCGAACCCAGCGATAGCTCCAATAGCCGTATTACCACCAAAAGCTGTTCCTATCTTAGCTCCAAGCCACATACCATCTAAAGGACCGACGTTAGATATGGTATCAATAGTACCACCTAGCACAGACTTCCCGATTTTCCCCACGGTCGTCTTGGAATCGGTCTTGGAATTGTTGCCAAACAGAAAAATGTTCTTGTCCCATTATACCACAATATCAAAATAGCCCTCTTCCCACAGGAACAAGGCTATATTTTTACACTATAAATTTGGATCAATATTTACTTTCAAGTTCAGATTAGCCACTAAATAGAGAGTTGAGAGTATAAAAAAGAGAGAACGAATCTCGTCCTCTCTCAATGTTCACTTTTCATCAACACACTACAGGTGATAAAGAGCCAAGTAACAAATAGTTTTACAATTTTAATATAGATCCCCCACGAATGAAAGTTAGTAAGTTTATTGTTTTGGAAATAAACCTATAAATTAAATTATACCTTCAATTTTGGATATTTAATACTATCCTTTTGTTTCTTGAATAATTCTTGTAACTCGTCCTCTTTTTTCGAATGGTATCCTTCGAATACCACCTTTTCAATATTCTCTTGGTTAAAATATAAGAGTTCTTCATTTGCTGTCCCTGTTGGACATAGGCATGCTACATAATCAAAATAGCCAATTGTACCCTCTTGATTGTACAATGGAAATCTACCTATAATCATAACATCAATCGTTCCATTATGAAGGCGAACAACAGTACCAATAGGTAATAAGTTAGTCATTTATTATTTTTCCTTCCTTTAAAAAATTTTTATTTATATATTCTTCAAAATGGAACCGTTTTGTAAAAAATCCGTTCGTATAAAATAGATAAGAAAAACAAACTACATAGTCCATCACTAGTAACAAGAATATACTGGGTCTTGAAAGATATAGAAACATTGAAAAAGAAAACATAACAATAAATAATAAGGTAAGTAGCACTATGGTTTTGTTATGTTTTTTCACTTGCTTTCGAAATTCCTCATACTCATCCTTTGTAAATTCAACCTTTTCAAATTCTGTATTCTTATATAGCCGTTTATTAAAAACAATCGCAGCAATAATCGAAAGCGCAAAGGACACCAGTAACAGATAAATACTTAGAACCACGTTAGATTCAACGCTTTTAAAGAACCCAATTCCTAGAATATGGTAACCAATGATAGAAGACAAAAATATTTTGGATTCAGATACCTTATGAGCAATAGATTTTTTTAAATCACCTGTGATTAAATCTACATAATAACTATCCTCTTTATAATTGCCTAAACTAAGCAAAGATTTATAATTATGCATAATTTCTTCTCCTTATTATTAAAATACACTACCTAACCCCGAGAAAAATCCATTAACTGCATCTCCCGCACTGTCCCATATTTTTCCAGCTGTATCACTGACAGATTTCATCGTATCACCTACTACTTTCTTTGTACCATCCCAAACATCACCAGCAAATTCCACAACTTTATCTCCATATTTATCATATAGATAATCAAATCCCATTGACAATCCTACACCAGCAAGGAAACCAATCGGACCACCTACAGTTGGTACCAAAGTCCATCAAGTACATGGTAAGGGCCTTGGGACTGAATTTGCGAGCCAAG
>NZ_JUNW01000036.1:0-59678 GCF_001075675.1 Streptococcus oralis | reverse complement strand
GAAGGATATTCCAGGTTACCGCTTCGTAGAGACTAAGAAACTTCCAAACGGCGACACAGAGCACATTTATGAGAAGGTTGTTACTGCCCCTCAACAAAAACCGACTGAGCAATCTCCAACTATTAAAGCAACTAAAGAATTACCTAATACTGGTACGGTAGATCATGCAGCTTTGGCAGCTCTAGGAGTACTTGGTTTGATGAGCGGATTTGGACTTGTGTCTCGTAAGAAAAAAGAAGACTAATTCTATACTCGAGATTCTAAGTAGTATCCTTTAGTTTCTTAAACAAAAAACCAACTAATCATTGGATTAGTTGGTTTTTGTCTATTCTCGATTTTTCCAAGCTTGGTAACGGGTGTCAATCAAGAGTTGGGTTAAGCGCCCCATGATTTCTTTTTCATCAGGAGTGAGGGACTGGGCTTGGACAAAGAGATGGTGAACGTGTTCAATGACCTTGAAGGAAGAAAGGTCGTTGATAGAAGAGATACCTGCATCGAGAATGATTCCAAAAAAGAGGTCAAAGTAGAGCTGCAGTTCAGTATCAGGGACCGTCTCAACCCATTCCTTGAAGGTAGTATCGACTTGCTGGCTGTCACTATTGGTCTCGTCCAGTTGGACAAAGTGTTTGTCTTCAACCTGCCAACTAAAGGTGTCGTGCTGAGCAAGGCCACCTAAAGCGCTGCTTCGAACGACGATTTTTTTATCCGGAATTTCCAGCATCATCCCGATGATAGACCCTTGTGGGATAAATACTTTCGTTCTTTCCATCGTGTTTTGATAGCCAGATGTTTCGGTTAGTTCCTTGTGAAGCCCAGGGGAATCAAAAGTGTAGACAGCGACAATGTTTTTCTGCAAGTTTGGATTAAGTTGACTGGTAGCATAGACAGCTAGATTGCCCCCTTTTGAATGCCCTGCTAGGATGATCTTTTGATTGGGATGTTGGCCAAAAAAGTCCTCTAAATACTGGAGGGCATGTTTTTGAGCAGGAATTTCTTTCATATAGGTCATATGGAAATCTTCTTTCCAACCAATGATACTATCATCAGTTCCACGAAAAACAAGCAAATAGGTATCGAGACTGATACGATAAGTCATAGCCGCAAACTGTTTTTGCAATTCAGGATCGATATCATTGATAAAGTCTGAGAGCTTGCAATTTTTAAAGCGTTTGTGTTGAGTGAGCTGATCTAACAACTGGAGACGGTTCTTATTGGTCAGCATAGTCGTGTCTCTAGGGATTTGAGATGCAAGATCTATGAGGCGCTTTGGTTCTTGGGTGACTACATCATCAAAAGGAAGGTAGGTTAATTCAGTCAAGGCAAGAACATCTAACTCATTCACGGGGAGATCATAAAAGGAATCATACGCTACATCATTTAAGTAGTCAAAAATATTAGCCATAAAAGCTCCTTTCTCTATGTTTATCCTATCACATTTACCTAGAATTAGCTAGTGGGCTTGTTCGAATGACCTAGTAGGGTTTGATTGAAATACATAGAAGATAGATTGCTCCTATTTCAAACCTCTAAACGAGCTTACTTGTATGTTTTTGCCATCAATCCCATTTTCCTTTAAAATATTCTTCATCTCATTTACATCATCAGGCTGACCTGTGATAAGATAGCTGGCTTGATTGCCGTATTCATCAATAGCACGTTTTAAAAATTCTTGACTTTGAGAAAGTTCATCGCTAGTTTTATAAGTAAAATTCGGTGTTTCTTTAGCCAGTTCTTTCATCTCTTTATCAAAAATAGTCACTCCTTTGTCAAAATGATTGAGTATAATCGGACACTTACCAGCCCATTCTTTGATAAGGGGGCGTAGAGCAGAAATTCCAACATCAGATGCAAAGCAAACTAGTGGCTGATTCGTATCTTTAACAGTCAAAGAGGAATCCAGCCAACTCATCTCAATCTCACTTCCGGCAGGTAAATGTGTCAAGATTTCCTTAAAGTGGCTACCACTATTATGAGTTAAAATGAGGATTTCATCTTCATCAGGTGTGGAGGCAATGGTTAGCCATCGACTGGTTTGCTCTCCCTTAGCTTCATATTTACTAGCAGTAGACGAGGTATCAGGGAGTGTAAACTTAGCATAAGCCCCAGCTTTCCAGATTTGATGACTCGGTTTTGTGATATGAATTAAATATAGATCTCCGCTGGGGTTTTCGATGGATTTTATCGATAATGTCTGGCTTCGTCCAAGATAAGCGATGGCACCCCAAGTTATAAGGGCTAGTAATCCAAGTGTTGATAGAATGATAATGAACATTTTTTTACCTCTTTTCATTTTTTATGACTCCTGTTCTTAATTTTATGAATGAACTATAAAAAAATTCATTCATATCTTTTCAAAAAATAAAGAAAACCATTTTCTTTATTTTAGAACTCCTTTTATGAAGTTGGTTGCAAGTATTTCGACAGTTTTGCCAATGTCTGGAAAATCTTTTTCCGTGATATGCATATCCATATAGTAAAACAGATTATAAACCTGTAAAATATCTTGAATCTTTTCTGGCGAGTACCCTTCAGCCTGCATACGATTTGTAAAAGTTTTAACTAGAAACTGATGAAAAGGATTTGCGACTTTGCCTTTTTCCGAGGAATAGTAGCTGTGCAACTCATCTGCGATGGCAGGATTGTACCATTCTGCAAGGATTTTATTGGAAGAAACAAGAGTTCTGGAATGAGAAAATAGTTGACCAATGAGGTCGATCATGTCAATTTCCCAATCCAGTTCTTCGATCATAGCTTGGCGAACACGGTTGTTTTCATCTATATAGATGTCTAGAAAAATGGCTTCTTTACTCTCGTAATAGTTATAAAAAGAACCAACTGCAACACCAGCTTGCCTAGCAATTTCTGAAATTCCTGTTGCCTTGTAACCTTTTTTCGAAAAAACTTCATAGGCTGCTGTCTTTAAAGATTGTTTTTTGTCCAATATGATTTAACCTCCTTTGCTTTATGAATGAATAAATATATTCATTCATTCATATTCTAACAAATCATGGCTAGCTTGTCAATAAGAAGGCTAGATCTATTAAATAAGTTAAAGAAACGCTAACTAAATGAGCACAAAAAAGAAAAAATAGGATAAGGCTGGAACTATAGTTAAAAATAAGGTATGATATCAATGGGATTATTCTCTATTTAGTTTTCGTTTCCTAATCTGTATTTTAAAAATAAGTTGATAAACAGTAGGGATACTAATCCATAGATTTTTTATTAAGGTTTTTGATATTTTGAACAAGAGTAAAGGAGGAGCGCATGCACAAGATTTTACTAGTAGAAGATGACCAAGTCATTCGGCAACAAGTTGGGAAATTGCTCTCTGAGTGGGGATTTCAAGTCGTTTTGGTAGAAGACTTTATGGAAGTATTGAGCCTTTTTGTTCAGTCGGAGCCTCATTTGGTCCTCATGGATATCGGTCTGCCTCTTTTTAATGGTTACCACTGGTGTCAGGAGATTCGCAAGATTTCCAAGGTACCTATCATGTTTCTGTCTTCGAGAGATCAGGCTATGGATATTGTCATGGCGATCAATATGGGAGCGGATGACTTTGTGACTAAGCCTTTTGACCAGCAGGTCCTCCTTGCCAAGGTTCAGGGTCTGTTGCGCCGTTCCTATGAGTTTGGGCGGGATGAAAGTCTGCTAGAGTATGCAGGTGTGATTCTCAATACCAAGTCTATGGACCTGCACTATCAGGGTGAAGTCCTGAGCTTGACCAAGAATGAATTTCAAATTTTGCGGGTCTTGTTTGAACATGCTGGCAATATCGTAGCGCGTGATGACTTGATGCGGGAACTCTGGAATAGCGACTTTTTCATCGATGATAACACCTTGTCTGTCAACGTTGCTCGCCTGCGTAAAAAGTTGGAGGAGCAAGGTCTGGTAGGGTTTATCGAAACCAAGAAAGGGATAGGATACGGACTGAAACATGCTTGATTGGAAATCATTTTTTCTAGCCTATCTGCGTTCTCGCAGTCGCATCTTTGTCTATATTTTTTCATTAGGCTTTCTCGTCCTTCTCTTTCAATTTTTATTTGCTAGTCTAGGAACTTATTTTCTTTATTTCTTTCTGCTCAGTAGTTTTTTGACCTTCTTATTTTTGGCTTGGGATATTTTTGCAGAAGCTCAGGTTTACCGGCAGGAAATACTCTATGCTGAGAGAGACCCCAAGTCTCCTCTGGAATGTGCGCTAGCAGAAAAGCTCGAAGAGCGTGAGTCTGAATTGTATCAAAAGAAGTCGGAAGCTCAGAGCAAGCTGACGGATTTGCTGGACTACTACACCTTGTGGGTTCATCAAATCAAGACCCCCATTGCGGCTAGTCGACTTTTAGTGGCAGAAGTTTCTGATCGGGAGGTCAAGCAGCAACTGGAACAGGAAATCTTTAAGATTGACTCCTATACCAATCTGGTGTTGCAGTATCTTCGTTTGGAAAGCTTCCACGATGACTTGGTATTTGAAAAGGTTCAAGTGGAGGATCTGGTGAAGGAAGTGGTTCGCAAGTATGCCCTTTTCTTTATCCAAAAAGGACTGACGCTCAATCTCCATGACCTTGACAAAATCATCGTGACTGATAAGAAATGGCTGTTGGTCGTCATTGAACAAATCCTCTCAAACAGTCTCAAATACACCAAGGAAGGTGGGCTAGAGATTTATATGGAAGGTCAGGAGCTCTGTATCAAGGATACAGGAATTGGGATAAAAAATAGTGATGTGCTCCGAGTCTTTGAACGTGGTTTTTCAGGATATAATGGTCGTCTAACCCAGCAGTCGTCTGGACTTGGACTTTATCTATCTAAGAAAATTTCTGAAGAACTGGGTCACCAGATTCGCATCGAGTCTGAGGTTGGAAAAGGAACGACAGTGCGAATTAAGTTTGCGGAAGTGAACCTACTCATTGAGTAAAAAGAAATGCTAAGAACTTGGAAGAAATCTTTCAAGCTCTTCTTTAGATTTCTATGTAGTGAGAAAATAGGATAGAACAAAGAAAAAGGTAACTGGAATTTTTCCCGTTCACTATCTTTTAAATTGATTGAGTTCTTCAGAGAAAGGTTGTAAAATTTTTGATATAATATCAAGGATGGACTGATGGATATTTAAAGGATTATTTTCAAAAGAATGACAGGTGAGAATTAAAATATGTAAAATTGAAAAGAAGTCTCTCTGCCACCATCTAAGCAGAAACAAGAGTATATGAAATAAAAGGAGTAACCAATGACTGGAAATTATTCAACACGTGAATATCGTGAGAAATTATATGATGATCTTCATGTTCGATTAAGAGATACAGTGATTTTGATGTGTGCGATTTTTATTGCCTCTATAGGTTTAAATATGAATTCAACAGCTGTCATTATTGGAGCCATGCTGATTTCCCCTCTTATGACATCGATTGTTGGACTCGGATTTGGTTTAGCTATTTTTGATACGCGTTTAATCAAGCAATCTTTAGAGGTTTTATTTACTCAAGTATTGGTCAGTTTGCTTGTCTCGACTTTGTATTTCTGGATTTCCCCCTTATCTTATGCAAGTAGCGAGTTGATTGCACGAACCTCTCCAACCATTTGGGATGTTCTCATTGCTATTGCTGGTGGGATAGCAGGTGTAATTGGGTCAAGGAAAAAAGAAGCAAACAATATCGTGCCAGGAGTAGCCATTGCAACAGCTCTGATGCCACCTATCTGTACTGCAGGATATGGTTTAGCTAACGGAAATGTACGATTTTTATTTGGGGCTCTCTATCTTTTCTTGATCAACTGTGTCTTTATCATGCTAGCCAACATTATTGGAACAAGAATTTTGATGAGAAAATCTCCCTTAAGTTCATTTAAAGAGCTAAACATTAAAATGAAAATTGGCTTGATATCCTTGATTGTATTATTGGTTCTTCCAGCCAGTTATTCAGCAGTCACTCTGACGATAGATCAAGCGCGAAAAGAAGGGATCAAACAGTTTGTAGGAAAAGAGTTCTCTAATCATACGGTCATTAATCAAGTCTACAAGTCTAGGGACAATGAATTGGTCTTGACAGTTGTTGGAGATCCGATTTCAGAAGAAGAATTAGAAACGCTCCATCAAAAACAAGCCTCTTACGGTATTCAATCTGTTCAATTAAAAGTCAATCAAGTCCATAATTCGACAAAATTAGATAGTGAGATGACCAAGGAATTTTATGAAAACATTAACAAGTATATCGATCAAAAACTCTCTGAAAAAGATTCACAAAAAGATCTCGTAAAAGAAAATGAAGCAGACAAGGATTGAGGATATTGAACTTTTCTAACTCGAGGAAGCAAATCTTGGGAGGATATCCTATATCCAACAGTTAGTGGATAGAAAGGATTGTTGATGAGGATACCATTTGTGGTGGTTTGACCAATCACGACTAGCTCAGGTTAAATAAAATATAAAAAAGCAACAACTATTTCAGTTGTTGCTTTTTCTTACTGAAAAATGTTTCTCAGACAGTGATCGTTTTATTTTTCCACACGTGATTTGTTAGCGATATCAGCTAGGATAGCTGCTACAAACTCATCTACTGGGACAGTTTGTGTTTCTTTTTGGCCATAGCGGCGAACATTGACTGTTCCGTCTTCCATTTCCTTGTCTCCAACGATCAATTGGTAAGGAATTTTGCTCGTTTGAGAGGCACGGATCTTGAACTGCATTTTTTCATTGCGCTCATCCACATCAGCGCGGACACCGCGGTCACGGAGTTTCTTAGCCACTTCCCATGCGTAGTCCACGTGTTTTTCGTTAGAAACTGGGATGAGGGTTACTTGGTGTGGGGCCAGCCATGTTGGGAAGGCACCCTTGTAGTTTTCAATCAAGATAGCTGTGAAGCGTTCCATAGTTGAGATA
Organism: Streptococcus oralis; assembly: GCF_001075675.1. GTDB lineage: Bacteria > Bacillota > Bacilli > Lactobacillales > Streptococcaceae > Streptococcus > Streptococcus oralis_V. Next base: position 52,810 of record NZ_JUNW01000036.1, on the reverse strand, counting down.
ACCCCACGGTGAATCATAACTGGACGGTGCTCTTCACCATCAGCTCCGATGTATTTAAGGTCGAAGCGTTCTGGAAGCAAGAAGTCAAGCTGGATAGTCGAAAGGGTTTCTTCTTTACCAAGGGCTGTCTTAACCTGAATATCCAATTTTGGTCCGTAGAAGGCTGCTTCCCCTTCAGCTTCAAAGTAGTCAACACCCATTTCATCAAGAGCTGCACGAAGCATAGTTTGAGCATTTTCCCACATCTCATCGTTATCAAAGTACTTATGAGTATCTTGAGGGTCACGAAGAGAGAGACGGAAGCGGTATTCAGTCAAGTTGAAGTCTTCATAAACATCGATAATCAACTGAAGGGCACGTTGGAATTCTTCTTGGATTTGTTCAGGAGTTACAAATAGGTGACCGTCGTTGAGAGACATTTCACGCACACGTTGAAGACCAGTGAGGGCGCCAGATTTTTCGTAACGGTGCATCATTCCGATCTCGGCGATACGGATTGGCAACTCACGGTAGGAGTGAACATGGTGTTTGAAAACTTGGATGTGGTGAGGGCAGTTCATTGGACGAAGGACAAACTCTTCACCGTCCCCCATGTCCATGGTTGGGAACATGTCTTCTTGGTAGTGATCCCAGTGACCAGAAGTCTTGTAGAGTTCAACAGAAGCAAGTGGTGGAGTGTAAACATGTTGGTATCCAGAAGCCAACTCCTTGTCGACAATGTAGCGTTCCAATTCACGACGGATAGTCGCACCGTTTGGCAACCAGAATGGAAGTCCTTGTCCGACTTCTTGAGAAATCATGAATAGGTCAAGCTCTTTACCAAGTTTACGGTGGTCACGTTCTTTAGCTTCTTCACGCATTTGAAGGTAGTTCTTCAAGTCTTTCTTGTCGAACCAGGCTGTACCATAGATCCGTTGCATCATAGCGTTGTCGCTATTTCCACGCCAGTAAGCACCAGCTACATGGAGAAGGTGGAAGATTTGGATGCGGCCTGTTGAAGGGACGTGCGGGCCACGGCAGAGGTCCACGTATTCACCCTGACGGTAGATGGTCAATCCACCCTCGTCTTCAGAGTGTTCTTCAATCAATTCCAACTTGTAAGGGTCGTTTTTGAAGATTTCACGAGCTTCATCTTTCGATACTTCTTCACGAATAGAAGGGAAGTTTTCTTTGACGATCTTTTGCATTTCTTCTTCGATACGAGGTAGGTCTTCGTTAGAGATTTGACCAGCCGTATTGTCGGTATCGTAGTAGAAGCCATCTTCGATAGCTGGACCAACTCCCAAGTGAATGTCTGGGAAAAGGCGACGAGCTGCTTGGGCAAACAAGTGAGCCGCTGAGTGACGCAAAATCGGAAGGGCATCTTCGTGATCAGGTGTCACGATTTCGATGCTTCCATCTTCAGTGATAGCACGAGTCGTGTCAATCAGTTTGCCGTTGAATTTACCAGCCAAGGCTTTTTTAGCTAGGGAATTGCTGATAGATTGGGCAATTTCAAAAGTAGTAACGCCAGATTCGAATTCACGAACAGCGCCATCTGGGAAAGTAATCTTAATCATGGTTTTCTCCTTAAATATTTATTCTATTTTTGTTGGACAATTTTAAGAGCCGAGCAACTTCTTCCGCAGTCTGATTCTCTGATTGACTACCATCTGTTACGAGGCTAGGATAGCCTAATCTCACCGCTTCCTTACGAACCATTTGAGCAAAAAGAATGTCTCGTTGCATCCAGTTTTCAAAAGCTTGCTCGGGGTTGGTTGTACCCTCTAAGACATAAGGAACCCATTCTCTCTGTATATAATGCTTTTTTTGAAAATCAGCTGTCGGAGTCAAGCATAGATAGGAAGATGCTGGACATTCAAGCTTCTTTACCAAGTGAGGCAAAAGTCCTGCTCCCTCCACCAAGAGAGGTCTGTTTTGATTCTTTATCAAGTAAGATTTTACATAAGGAAAAATCTCTTCATAAAAGCGCCATTCTTCATCTGCCATCTCTTCTGGATTTCTCATCCAGATTTGTTCTGGATTTCTATCCTGCCTAAGAAGGCAAATTGGCTGTGAGTCTGCACTTGCTTGACTCATCATCTCTTCTACCAAATCATCCAGTTTGATATGAAGTAGTTGATACTGTCTAGCAAGAAGTGAGGCAATTGTTGACTTTCCACTGCAAGGCGATCCGCCAATCATATAAAGCATCATTCTTCCTCCTTCTGACAAAATAAAAACGACATCCTAAAAGGACGTCGCAACGTGGTTCCACCTTCATTCATGTTCCTCAAAAAAGAGGGACACCTCTGATTGGCTTTAACGTAGCCACCGTTTTATGTTTTCATAAAAGTCAGTAGAGTAGTATCAGTTTAGGCTTTCTATGCGTTTCCAGCAACCACGCACTCTCTAGTAGAAAGGGACTAAGTGACTTGTCTCTATGCATTATTATAGCATGATTGCGAGAATTTTCAAGGCTTTTATCCTATTTTTTTACTTTTCTGCTTGTTTGTAAGATGGCTAAGACCTCTACCTGAAGCCATACCAAGTAGTGCGAAGATTTCATAGGCTACGAGATAAAGAAAAATGAATTCACCAAAGGTGATGATGGTAAAGCAATAGAGCAGACCAATACCGAGTAGCCACCAAAGTGAGAAATGAAATCGATAGCTATAAAGTAGTGATACGATAAAGGTTACCAGAGGTGAAAAGAGGATGATGTTGTAAATGTAGAGTCCCTTCAGTGTATATGGGTCAGAGATGAGTAGAGAGAGGAGTTCATAGAGTGGCCAGTAAAAAAAGAAAATGACAAGGTAGAATGGGATATGCTTAAGATAATTCCGCATGGCAATAGTCCTCCAATCTGGAAAAATTGAGAGATATTGTAGACCACATAATCCTAAATGAAGGGGAAATTTCTACTTATATTATAGCACGAGTTAGAAGCTCTTACAATTTAATCCAGTAATCGGTGATAGTGATCTTTTCGAGTGTTTTCTGTTATAATACTAACAAAAGAAGTAAGAGAGTAAGGAGAAAGAATGACCAAAATAGCAGTTCTTTCAGATATACATGGAAATACGACAGCTCTGGAAGCTGTACTGGCTGATGCAAGAACGGCAAAGGTAGACGAGTACTGGCTTTTGGGAGATATTCTCATGCCTGGAACAGGACGTAGAAGGATATTGGATCTCTTAGCTAGCTTGCCCATCACTGCGAGAGTGCTGGGAAATTGGGAGAATAGTCTCTGGCTTGGACTACATCGTAAGTTAGATCCTACAAAAGCGAGTCATCGTTATCTGCTGCGCCAAAGTCAGTACATCTTAGAAGAAATTAGCCCTAAAGAAATCGAAGACTTCCACGATCAACCCATGCAAGTTCATCGTCAGTTTGGTGATTTGACGGTAGGAATCACTCACCATCTCCCTGATAAAAACTGGGGTAGAGAATTGATCCATACGGGAAAACAAGAAGATTTTGATAGATTGGTGACGAATCCACACGCCTCTATCGCAGTATATGGACATATCCATCAACAGTTGCTTCGCTATGGAAGTGACGGACAGTTGATTCTTAATCCAGGTTCGATTGGACAACCCTTCTTTTTAGATGCGAATCTGCGTAAGGACCTGCGGGCTCAGTATATGATCTTAGAGTTTGATGAATCTGGTTTGTCTGATGTTGATTTTCGTCGAGTGGATTATGATGTAGAAGCTGAATTGCAGCTGGCTAAGGATTTGAAGCTCCCCTATTTCCAGGTCTACTATGAAAGTTTGGTAAATGGGATTCACCATACTCATAACCATGAATTGTTAGGTCAGATTAGTGAACAAGAAGGTTATGACCAGGATGTTGAACTCTGGATGGAAAGAGACAAGAAAGATTGGTTTTAAGAGGATTTCTATCTAGAAATCAGATAGTCTAGGAACTGTTGTTTTCCGATAAGTCGAACTGGATACGAATTGACGGCTTCTCAAATTTATGTTAGAATAACGGAATATAACTAATTTGAATCTCATACTAATTGATATTCAAAATAAGAGGAGACAGATAATGAAACCAGAAGAGTTACACGCTATTGCCTCGGAGTTGGGCTTGCAATTTGACGAAGATTCGCGTAGTATTTATGGCACGCAGTCAGGCTATTTACTTTTCCTGCAAGAAACTGACGTGAAAAATCAGTTTCGACTTTGTGTCAGTGTGAGTTTGAATGGCAATCCTGCGGATTCAGAAGAAAACGAATTGGTTTGGGATGAGTTTAAGAGTGAATCTCTTCCAAACTTGTCAACCTTGTCTATCAACCAGTATCTTGTTTCTTTTGTCGTAAAAGGTGCCATGCGCAAATCAAAAACAATTGAAAAGTTACAGACGCTCATAACAGACCTCGTTGCATTCCTTGAAACCCATCATTTCGTCCAAGTGTGTGCCTATAGCGGTCAGGAGGGTCCCGTTGGTCTCTATCAATTAGGTGATTCAATTTTCCTTATCAACGAGGAAAGCTATCAATTGCTGAAGAGCAATCTTCAGATTGAGGTAGATTCTTATCAAAATCAAAAGGAAAATGTTCTTCTTGGAGCAGTTGGTGCCTTGCTGGGAGCCTTGATTGGTGGAGCAGTTGCTCTATTTATCGCACGTCTAGGTTATGTAGCTATGGTAGCGGGTGTTGTTCTGGGGATTTGTACCATTAAAGGATATGAAATCCTTGGAAGAAAGGTATCTCGAAAGGGGATTGTGATTTCCTCTATTTGGATGGTGATTACTGTCTTTCTAGTGAATCAAATTGATTTGGCGATGGAAGTCGTTGCCAAACTAGGGGTTGAGTTTGCCTTTGCTTTCCGAGTGGTGAATCAATTAATCTTTAGCGGTGATTTCCCAGATAACTATTTTTATAATCTAGCTATGTTAGCTGTGTTTACCTTAGTTGGTGCTGGGGTGTCTATCAGCTCAGTCTGGTCAAGTCATAAAACAAAAGGGATTGTCCGTAAAATTGCATAAAAAAATAAGTCTTTGTATGTCCTCCACCGTTCTGGTTGCCAAGAGGGATACAGGACTTTTTGCATGGGGAAGGTAATCATTCGTTAATATTTGACAGGAAAACCAAAAACGGTATAATGTTTATACGGGAAAAGATGAATAAAATATCAATGAAAGGAGAAGAAGATGCAAATTTCAAGCCGATTTACAATTGCGACTCATATGATGATTATTATTGCAATGCAGGATACAGAAAGTAAAGTAACCAGCGATTTTCTTGCGGCCAGTGTCGGAGTCAATCCAGTCATTATCCGTAAGACTTTATCGCAACTCAAAAAAGCAGGGTTGATCTCAGTTGCTCGTGGTACGGGAGGAACTGAGATAATAAAAGACCTTCAAGAGATCAGTTTGTTGGATGTCTACCAAGCTGTAGAGTGTTTAGGAAAATCCGGCAAGCTCTTTAGTTTCCATGACAATCCAAATCCTAATTGCCCAATTGGTGCGAATATCCATGCGGTCTTGGACCAAAAGTTGTTTGATGTTCAAGCAGCTATGGAAAACCAACTGCGTCAGACAAGCCTGGCTCAGGTTGTAGCCGATGCTCAGAATAAACTGTCTAAGTAAGAGGACTAAGGTTCTCTTTTTCTATTGCCATAATTATGGTACAATGTAGTCATCAAAGGAGGAGACTATGTACTTTATCACAGGATTTTTTGTCCTACTTTTTCTCGTTTCGTTTTTAAGGGACAATCGCAGTCTCTGGAATCCAGCTCTCTTGCTTTTGTCTCTGCTCTTTTCTTATATGTCCATTGCCAATCTTTTTTACGAAGCTGGGCAGAAAGAAGTGCACATGGTTTTCTTTGCAGGGATTTTTCTCCTGCTGCCTCTTTTAGTTTTTCTAAGTGGTTTTTTCCTTATTTATAATGGATTTGTGTTATTGAAAAAAGAAGGAAAATCCAAGGCAAATTATTTGTCTCTAGGATTAGGCTGCGTGATTCTATTCTTTTTTGTGATCATGGCGATTCGAGTGAGCGATACCAAGGGCTTGTTTTACACCAATCATCTAGTGAATATTATCTTTTTCTTTTTGATTTATTCGTATTTGATTTTTGGTTTTGCCTTTGCAGGATTTCTGCTTTATTCCATTCTGTATCTTTTCATTCCTAAGAAAAAATATTATGATTTTATCATCATTCACGGAGCAGGCTTGTTGAATGGAGAAAAAGTCACTCCCTTACTGAAGAGTCGCATTGACAAAGCAGTAGAAGCTTATCACCAGTCTCTCAATCCCAATGTTAAAATCATCTCAAGTGGTGGTCAAGGTGGGGATGAGAAGATTTCCGAGGCTCAGGCAATTTGTAATTATTTGCTGGAAGAGACGGATGTTCCGAGAGAAGCGATTCTCCTAGAGGAAGACTCAACGACGACCTATGAGAATCTTCTCTTCTCAAAAGAAATGGGAGAGAAGCTGGTGGCCAGTCCACGTTTTCTCTTTGTGACCAATGATTACCATGTTTTTCGTACCAGTACCTATGCTCGCCGTATTGGGATGAAGGGAGATGGTCTTGGTTGCCGTACAGCCGCCTACTATATCCCATCGGCCTTTATCAGAGAATACATTGCTCTATGTGTGAAGATGAGATGGCTTTTTCTCGCCTTCTATATTTTATTAATTTTAGCTCTGATTTTCTCTTATAGAGGTATTTTATGGTAATATGTAAAATTCATATTGTAATTCTTGTTAGAATCTCTAAAAAATCTTGTAGTAACCCTAAGGGAAAAATTGTCACTAGTAATGAAAGAGCAGGGTAAGTGATTGTGAGTGCGGTTTTTGGAACGGCTTCATGATTGCTCGTCAATCAATTGAACAATTTCTAACCTAGTTGCAGATTTTCAGAGAGAGTCAAAAATAGGCAACTGAATATGAGTAGACTAGAATTTTACAGTCAACGACAAATAAAAATGTGAACAGCAACAGAGGTTCACATTTTCTTTTTGGTCTATGGCAAAATGGCCTTTAGTTCCTTCAGGATAGTTTGCAAGGTTACGATCGCTTGTTCTCCTTGTTGTGGTTGGTAGAGTAGTTGGAAATACTTGCGAATAGTTTCTTCAAATTGCTTAGGGAGGAGAGTACAATGGGTATTTGCGTACTCCAACATTCGTTTTTCACCAGGATGGGTTTGCTCATTGAGCGCAAATAACAAGTCAAAATAGGAAGCGAAAAATTCACTCGTACGATGATTCATGCTGAGAAGATCTTGACGCTTGATAGCTTTTTCTATTTGGTGAGAGAAGGCAGGCATGGCTTGTTCTAGCAAAAGAAGTTGCCTTTCGATGATATGCTTTTTGAGTTCCGGTGGATAGGGAATCTGGTAAGTCTTTTGGAGAGAAGCATAGTGTCCATTCGGGTCGTATAAAATCTTGCTGTGGAGTAGATTGTGCCACATACAGGTTGTATAAGAGTTTTGGGCTTGATGCTGAAAAACGGTTGAGTTCAATTCCTGTTCAAACGACTCCATCGAACGATAAATCAACTCGATTTCGATACCGTTGTTTAGTACACAGTCGTCCTCTAACTCCCAAAACTGGTTTCCAATTTCCATATAGGAGCAGTATTTACTCAAAATTTTGAGGCGAGTCGCCTCATCAATAGAAGAGTTGAGATAGACATAAACGTCATAGTCAGAATTTTGATCATAGTTTTGTCCTGCACGAGAGCCACCAAGAGCGATCGCTTCTACTTGTTCCAGTTGAGAGAATTCTTTGCAAAGTTCGTGGATCATGATTTTTCTCCTTGCTTTATGGTTTTAAAGTCATTTTACCAAAAAGTAAAACGTTTGCATAGCATTGAGTTACTCTTTTCCATTTATAGCAAAAAATGTGAACCCTTGTTTTGAGTTCACATTTCTTTTTTTATTCTGCAGCTTGTTGCCAACGTTTTGCTAGCTTATGAGAAAGGCTGGAAATAGCAAAGTTAAAGATAAAGTAAATCAAGGCAATCAGGATATACAGACTGAAGACCTGCTCTGGTTCGAAATAGCGTCCCATGAGAATTTGGCTAGCGCCAAAGAGTTCTTGTAGAGCGATAACAGAGTAGAGAAGGCTGGTATCCTTAATTACAGTTACAAACTGAGAAATGATGGCTGGCAGCATTTTACGGATTGCTTGTGGGAGAATGATGTAGTAGAGGATTTGGGCTGAAGTGAATCCTTGCGACATTCCTGCTTCGTACTGGCCCTTGTCCACGGCATTGAGGCCACCTCGGATAATCTCAGCCAAGGCTGCTGAGGTAAAGAGGGTAAAGGCGGTAATGCCAGCTGGTGTCGACTTCATCTTGAAAACCAAAAAGATGGTGAAAATCCAGAGAAGGTTGGGAACGTTACGTACAAACTCGATATAAATGCTGGAGATGATCCGTAAAACAGGATTTTTTCCATTTCTCATAACCGCAAGTACCGTCCCGATCAGGGTAGAGAGGACAATGGCAATCAGAGAAATATAGAGGGTCAAGCCAAATCCTTTAAAGATAAAGGCTAGGTTATCTGGGGTCAAAACTTCTAAAATAGATTCCATAGTAACCTCCTAAAGTGAATAGGCTTTTTTATTGGCTTGCTCCATCTTGCGCCCAAACTGAGCAACAGGGAAGCATAGGGCAAAGTAGAGTAGGGCAGCACCTAGAAATGCAGGGATGTAGTTTCCGTTGAGAGCTGACCAAGACTTGGTCACAAACATCAAGTCTACTCCAGAGATGATAGCTACGGTAGAGGTATTCTTGATGAGGTTAACAATTTGGTTGGTCAATGGAGGGAGAATGATACGGAAGGCCTGAGGCAAGATAATCAAGCGCATGGCACTGATATAGGTAAAACCTTGCGACAAGGCGGCCTCCATCTGACCGCTAGGAATAGACTGAATCCCTGAACGAATAACCTCCGCAATATAGGCACCGTGATAGAGTCCCACACAAAGTACAGCTGTCCAATAAATCGGAATCATGATGGTATGGTCACTGATAAGAGGCAAACCATAAAAGACGATGACAAACTGCACCAAGAGGGGAGTATTTTGGTAAAATTCGACAAAGATACGAGCCAAAACACGCAAGAATGGGCGTTTGCTAGTTGACATGGCTCCAAAGAAGATGCCCAAAACCATGGCGAGGATAAAGGAACCAACCGCTAGGGCAAGGGTGAAGAGGAAACCATTGAAAAATTGTCCAAAATCCTGAAAATAGGCTGTCCAAGATGATAAATCTGTCATGGGGTGTCCTCCTTAATCTGCGGTATGGCTAGATGGTTTGAGCTTGTAACGGTCATAAAGTTTCTGCAAACTACCGTCCTTGGTCCATTTAGTGACCAAGCTATCAAGATAGTTGTTTAGCTCGGTATTTGATTTCTTGGTGACGATACCGTAGTCAGATGGCTTGAAACTATCATCTAGTAGTTCTGTCCGTTTACTAATGTAGCCTGACAGGATAGAGCGGTCCACGGAAAAGGCATCAATACGGTGAGCGTGAAGGGAAGTAATCAATTCTGGGTAAGAACCAAGCTCAACGAATTTAAAGGTTAGACCTTTCTTTTTACCCAATTCAGTAATCAGGCGTTGGGTGATGGAACCTTGGGCAACTCCGATCGTTTTACCGTTTAGATCTTCAATGCTTTTAATGTTGGCAGATTTGTTGACCAAAAAGCCAGAAGCGTCCGTGTAGTAGGGACTGGTGAAGTTGTATAATTTTTTACGCTCGTCTGTGATGGTGAAGGTTGCGATATCCATGTCGACCTGTTCGTTGTCTAGTAGTGGTCCGCGGGTTTGAGCGGTAACAGGCACATAGCGAATCTTGACCTTGAGTTCATCCGCAATCATCTTGGCCAAGTCCGTTTCGATACCAGAATAAGTACCGGTCTTGGGGTCCTTGTAGCCAAAATTGGGAACGTCTTGTTTGACACCGACAACTAGTTCGCCTCTTTTTTGAATGTCTGCGACACTGGTATCAGCCTGGACTGGTTTGGCAGCAGCAAGGCTGAAAAGGCTAATCAATAATGCGGATAAAAAGAATTTCTTTTTCATAGGCGCCTCCTTATTTGACTTTGTCACTTTCGTGGTTGATAATTTTGCTGAGGAATTGTTGGGCACGAGATTCGCTTGGGTTGTCAAAAAAGTCATCGACATCTGTCGTATCCACCAAAACTTCTCCGTCTGCCATAAAGATGATGCGGTCCGCAACCTCTCGAGCAAAGCCCATTTCGTGGGTAACGATGATCATGTTCATCCCATCATGCGCCAGTTTTTGCATAACGGCTAGAACATCTCCGATAGTCTCAGGATCAAGAGCAGATGTTGGCTCATCAAAGAGGAGGAGTTCCGGATGCATGGCAAGACCACGAGCAATGGCAATCCGCTGTTTTTGTCCACCAGATAGCATGGCCGGATAGGAATCTTTCTTGTCCCACATGTTTACAAATTCCAGATATTTTTGGGCTGTTTTTTCAGCTTCTTTTTTATCAATTCCTAGAACTTTTATGGGTGCGAGTGTTACATTTTCTAACACTGTTTTGTGTGGATAAAGGTTAAAATGTTGAAAAACCATGCCGACTTCCTTACGAAGAGGAACTAAATCTTTCTGGCTAGCACCTGCTACTTGGTGTCCATTGACTAGGAGACTTCCTTTGTCAACAGCCTCTAAACCATTGATCGTACGGATAAGAGTGGACTTCCCAGAACCAGAAGGTCCAAGCAGGACAACAACTTGTCCTTTTTCAAAACGGAGATTGATGTCGCGGAGTGCGTGATAGTCTCCGTAATATTTTTCGACGTTTTTAAATTCTACTAAAGCCATGAGAGATCTCCTTTGTGTTATATTTTATAACATGATTCTACACCAAAAGAATGTTCTTGTCAAATCATATCTGAAAAAAATTCACTAAAATGTTATAAAAAAGCAATCTGAATAGAGAAAATGCCTAAATCATGTTATAATGAAACGATAGAATTCTTAGAAAGAGTGGATGTCTTTTTGATAACTCCTACTTATGAATGGCAGTTTGCCCCGCAGGTTGAAGATGCGGATTTTACAAAGATAGCCAAGAAGGCTGGGCTGGGTCCTGAGGTGGCTCGCTTATTATTTGAAAGAGGGATTCAGGATGAAGAAAGTCTAAAGAAGTTTTTAGAACCTTCTTTAGAGGACTTACATGACCCCTATCTGCTCCATGATATGGACAAGGCAGTGGAACGGATTCGTCAGGCCATTGAAGAAGGGGAAAACATTCTCATCTATGGAGACTACGATGCGGATGGTATGACTTCAGCTTCGATTGTGAAGGAAAGTTTGGAACAGCTTGGTGCTGAGTGCCGTGTTTACCTACCCAATCGTTTTACCGATGGCTATGGTCCCAATGCCAGTGTTTATAAATACTTTATCGAGCAAGAGGGTATTTCCTTGATTGTGACAGTGGATAATGGGGTTGCGGGTCACGAAGCAATTGAACTGGCCCAGTCTATGGGAGTGGATGTCATTGTGACCGACCACCATTCCATGCCGGAAACCCTTCCTGATGCCTATGCGATTGTTCACCCTGAGCATCCAGATGCGGATTATCCCTTCAAATATTTGGCCGGATGCGGAGTGGCTTTCAAGCTAGCTTGCGCTCTTTTAGAAGAAGTGCAAGTGGAATTGCTTGATTTGGTCGCTATCGGTACCATTGCTGATATGGTGAGTTTGACGGATGAGAATCGCATTTTGGTCCAATATGGTCTGGAAATGTTGGGACATACCCAGCGCATTGGACTACAAGAAATGCTAGACATGGTTGGAATTGCTGCTAATGAAGTAACAGAAGAAACGGTTGGTTTCCAGATTGCCCCTCGTTTAAATGCCTTGGGGCGCTTGGATGATCCTAATCCTGCCATTGATTTGCTGACTGGATTTGACGACGAGGAAGCTCATGAGATTGCCCTCATGATTCACCAGAAAAATGAAGAGCGCAAGGAAATCGTTCAGTCAATCTATGAAGAAGCTAAGACCATGGTTGATCCTGAGAAAAAGGTCCAGGTTTTGGCCAAGGAAGGCTGGAATCCTGGCGTTCTGGGTATCGTTGCTGGTCGTTTGTTGGAAGAACTAGGGCAGACAGTCATCGTTCTTAATATAGAAGAAGGTCGCGCCAAGGGTAGTGCTCGTAGTGTGGAAGCGGTCGATATTTTTGAAGCTCTGGATCCCCATCGAGACCTCTTTATCGCCTTTGGCGGCCATGCTGGTGCAGCTGGAATGACGCTGGAAGTTGAGAAACTTTCAGATTTATCTCAGGTTTTAGAAGACTATGTCCGTGAAAAAGGTGCAGATGCTGGTGGCAAGAATAAGTTAAATCTAGATGAAGAGTTGGATTTGGAGACTCTTAGTTTAGAAACGGTTAAAAGCTTTGAACGCTTGGCACCCTTTGGGATGGATAATCAGAAACCTGTCTTTTATATCAAGGATTTTCATGTCGAAAGTGCCCGTACTATGGGAGCAGGCAATGCCCACCTCAAACTAAAAATTTCCAAGGGTGAGGCGAGTTTTGAGGTGGTGGCCTTCGGACAAGGTAGATGGGCGACAGAGTTTGCTCAAACCAAGAATTTAGAATTGGCAGTCACCCTGTCTGTCAACCAATGGAATGGCCAAACTGCCCTCCAGTTGATGATGGTGGATGCACGTGTGGAAGGTGTTCAACTCTTTAACATTCGTGGGAAGAATGCAGTCTTGCCAGAGGGAATTCCAGTCTTGGATTTCTCTGGAGAGGTGCCAGATTTAGCGACTAGTGAAGCGGTTGTTGTGAAAACCATTCCCGAGGATATTACTCTGCTGAAGGCCATTTTTCAGAAACAACATTTCTCTGCTGTCTATTTCAAAAATGACATTGACAAGGCCTACTATCTAACAGGTTATGGGACCAGAGAGCAGTTTGCAAAATTGTACAAGACTATTTACCAGTTCCCAGAGTTTGATATTCGCTACAAGCTTAAGGATTTGGCGACTTATCTCAATATCCAACAAATCTTACTTGTCAAGATGATCCAAGTATTTGAAGAGCTAGGTTTTGTGACGATCAAAGATGGTGTCATGACAGTCAATAAAGAAGCGCCGAAAAGGGAAATTGCTGAAAGTCAGATTTACCAAAATCTCAAACAAACCGTCAAAGACCAAGAAATGATGGCGCTGGGTACCGTGCAAGAAATGTATGACTTTTTAATGGAGTAATAGATAGAAAGGGACTGAGATGACCTATCTCGGTCTCTTTTTGTCGGATAAATGCTTGGTGTGGGAGTGGTTGATTGGATAGTCTTTTGGATGGTTTGCTGATGTAAAGGTTGGGGAAATGATTCATTTTTTTATTCTCTTCTATCACTTTATACGATGTCTGCTTTTAAACCTTATGTAGTAAAAGTATAAATATTTGTAACAGGACTAAAATATAACTCTAAACGAACTGACATGTAAATCAAGTATGATTTTCTTATCAAGAAAATATAAGGGGAATCTGGTTATGAAAAAAACAGTTACGAAACTGACTCTTGGTTTGACTTCTACCGCTATTTTGGCTACGGTTGGGGCTCAAACTGTTCATGCGAATTCTTACGTTGTTCAAGATGGTGATTCATTTTATGCCATTGCAACTGCAAACGGCATGGATCCGCATGAGTTGGCAGCTTTGAATGGAAAAACTATCTTTGACACCATCCACCCAGGCGATGTATTGGAAGTAAGTGGTTCCGCTCAGGCTAGCTCTACCTACAGTGCTCCAGCTAGCACTGCGAATGTGGTATCTGATACAGAAGATGTTGTCGAAAAGACTCCGACAAACTATGGAAACTCTTATCCTGTTGGTCAGTGTACATGGGGTGTGAAAGAATTGGCGCCTTGGGCTAGCAACTGGTGGGGAAATGCCAACACGTGGGCAATCTACGCGAGCGCTCAAGGCTATAAGACAGGAAGTGTTCCAGTAGTAGGAGCAATCGCCGTTTGGGATGGTGGTGAATATGGACACGTTGCTTATGTAACAGATGTTCAAAGTGAAAACTCTATCCAGGTATTGGAAGCAAACTACAGACGTCAAAAGCAGATTGCGAATTATCGTGGCTTCTTTAATCCACATGAATTTTTAGGTAACGTCACTTATATCTATCCAAACTAAAGATGATAAAAAGATTTAGAATTTCTAAGTCTTTTTTCTTTTTGAAAAAATTTCCTAACGTTATCCTCTATATTAATGGCTAATTTCTGAAATTTTTAGATTCTGTAGCGAACAGGAAATTCTCGCTTTTGGATGTAGATAAACCATGTCTTTGTAGAAAATAGTTCTCAAGTCGAGAGGTGAAGGGCAAGAATTTAACTTGTTTTGAACTAAAAGAGAAATTTAGAGTTCGAGAAAGGTATCTGAAATTAAATTGATTCAGAAAATCCATATTTTTGATGGTGCAATCCTTCCATTATCTTCGATGAAGCCTCCAAAAGAGAAGTCAAAGTTAAAGGATTCGATTCACAGTAGTGACTAATCTCTAGTTAAAAACCTATCTTCGTTTTGAAAATAATCAAAAAAATGGTATAATGGTAGGAAAAGATTCGGCTGGAAGTTTTAGAACTTTTAGAATAAGAGGGTAAATTCACCCTATAATCAAGATAAATGAAGTTTCGGAGGAAAAATGAGTAATATTAGTTTAACAACACTAGGTGGTGTACGAGAAAATGGGAAAAATATGTACATCGCTGAAATCGATGGTTCTATTTTTGTTTTGGATGCGGGGCTTAAATACCCTGAAAATGAACAACTAGGTGTTGATGTCGTCATTCCAAATATGGACTACCTTTTTGAAAATAGCGATCGTATCGCTGGGGTCTTCTTGACTCACGGACATGCGGATGCCATTGGTGCCCTGCCTTATCTTTTGGCAGAGGCTAAGGTGCCTGTGTTTGGTTCTGAGTTGACCATTGAGTTGGCCAAACTCTTTGTCAAAGGAAATGATACGGTTAAGAAATTCAATGACTTCCATGTGATTGATGAAGATACAGAGATAGACTTTGGAGGGACTGTGGTTTCCTTCTTCCGTACAACTCACTCTATCCCAGAAAGTTTGGGAATAGTCCTGAAAACAGCTGAAGGTAGCATTGTTTACACAGGTGACTTCAAGTTTGACCAGACAGCTAGTGAATCCTATGCGACGGATTTTGCTCGTTTGGCTGAAATCGGTCGTGATGGTGTTTTAGCGCTCCTCAGTGATTCAGCCAATGCAGACAGCAATATCCAGGTGGCGAGCGAGAGTGAAGTTGGAGAGGAAATTACCCAGACCATTGCAGACTGGGAAGGTCGTATCATCGTTGCCGCAGTTGCCAGCAACCTTTCTCGTATCCAGCAAGTTTTTGATGCTGCAGCAGATACAGGTCGCAGAGTTGTTTTGACTGGATTTGATATTGAAAATATCGTCCGCACTGCGATTCGACTCAAAAAATTGTCTCTAGCCAATGAAAGTCTCTTGATTAAACCAAAAGAAATGTCTCGTTTTGAAGACCATGAGTTGATTATCCTTGAGACTGGGCGTATGGGTGAGCCTATTAATGGACTTCGTAAGATGTCTATTGGTCGCCACCGCTATGTGGAAATCAAAGATGGGGACTTGGTTTATATCGTAACGACTCCATCTATCGCCAAAGAAGCCGTCATGGCGCGTGTGGAAAACATGATCTACCAAGCTGGTGGTGTGGTGAAACTCATTACCCAAAGCTTGCGAGTATCCGGACACGGGAATGCGCGTGATTTGCAGTTGATGATCAATCTTCTGCAGCCAAACTACCTCTTCCCTATCCAAGGGGAGTACCGTGAGTTAGATGCGCATGCCAAGGCTGCCATGGCGGTTGGAATGTTGCCAGAACGCATTTTCATCCCTAAAAAGGGAACGACCATGTCTTATGAACATGGAGACTTTGTTCCAGCTGGAGCAGTTTCTGCAGGTGATGTCTTGATTGACGGAAATGCCATCGGGGATGTTGGAAATGTCGTCCTTCGTGACCGTAAAGTCTTGTCAGAGGATGGAATCTTTATCGTGGCGATCACTGTCAACCGTCGTGAGAAGAAAATTGTGGCCAAGGCTCGCGTCCATACACGTGGATTTGTTTACCTCAAGAAGAGCCGCGATATTCTCCGTGAAAGTTCAGAATTAATTAACCAAACGGTAGAAGAGTATCTTCAAGGTGATGACTTTGACTGGGCAGATCTCAAAGGAAAGGTTCGCGACAATCTGACCAAGTACCTCTTTGATCAAACCAAGCGTCGTCCGGCAATCTTGCCAGTCGTGATGGAAGCAAAATAATAAGCAGAATACCTACAGAAAAAGTCGAAATTCGGCTTTTTCTTATAGAATAGTAAAAGGAGACAACCATGGCAGTTATGAATATTGAGTATTACTCAAAAGTTTTGGATATGGAGTGGGGCGTTACCGTACTCTATCCAGATGCTAGTCGGGTGACTGAACCAGATTGCACAGATATTCCTGTCCTTTATCTTTTGCACGGAATGTCAGGAAACCAAAATAGCTGGCTCAAACGTACCAATGTCGAGCGCTTGTTGCGTGGAACCAATCTCATTGTTATCATGCCCAATACTAGCAATGGCTGGTACACAGATACTCAGTATGGCTATAACTATTATACTGCTCTGGCAGAAGAGTTACCTCAGGTCATGAAACGTTTCTTCCCCAATATGACCAGCAAGCGAGAAAAAACTTTCATAGCAGGCCTATCCATGGGTGGATACGGTTCCTTCAAACTCGCTCTATCGACAAATCGTTTTTCTCATGCGGCTAGTTTTTCTGGTGCGCTCAGTTTTCAGGATTTTTCTCCTGAAAGTCAGGATTTGGGATCGCTTGCCTACTGGAGAGGAGTTTTTGGAGAGATTAAAGACTGGACAGCTAGTCCTCATTCGCTTGAAAGTATCGCTGCGAAATCGGATAAAAAAACCAAACTTTGGGTTTGGTGTGGCGAGCAAGACTATCTCTATTCAGCCAATAACCTCGCTGTAAAAAACCTCAAAAAGCTTGGTTTTAAAGTGACCTATAGTCATAGTCCTGGCACTCACGAGTGGTACTACTGGGAAAAACAATTGGAGCGTTTTTTAGCTACCTTACCAATTGACTTTGTCTTGGAAGAGCGCTTATCTTAGTTTTAGTTTTCTTTCAGTTTTATTGAGTAAAATAGAGAATCTATCTTGATTATGGGAGACCATCGATTTAAAGATAGATTCTTATTTTTATGAAAGGTGGAGCGTCATGTTCTGGATTATTCAATTATTTTTCCGATTTCTTTTGGGAATTTGGCGTTTCTTTTGGCGTCTGGTCTGGACCTTGGTTATCATTGTTCTCCTTGCTTTTGGAGTGCTATGGTATCTGACAGGTGATTTTCATTCTGCAGTCAATCAGATTGAAAAAATGAGCAAGATTGGTCAAGGTGGCTGGAACCAATGGAAGGAGACGGGAACACTGGAAGTCTTGTCTCAGACAGACAGTCACCAACATGCAGAAGGCAAGTGGGCTCAGGCATCAGCTCGCATCTATATTGAGCCTCAAATGGATGAGATCTTCCAAGGTGCCTATGCAGAAGCCATAAAAAACTGGAATCAAACGGGAGCTTTTACCTTTGAGGTGGTTGCGGATCCTAGCCAGGCAGATATTGTGGCAAGTGAGATGAATGATGGATCGACCGCTGTAGCAGGTCAAGCTGAGAGTCAAACCAATCTGTTGACCAATCAATTTATATCTGTAACGGTTCGCCTGAATCACTATTATCTATCCAATCCAAACTATGGATATTCTTATGAACGGATCGTGCACACGGCGGAGCACGAGCTGGGACATGCCATCGGATTGGATCACACCAACGAGACTTCTGTCATGCAGCCAGCAGGTTCCTACTATGGAATTCAGGCTCGGGATGTGAAAGCTGTTCAAGAATTCTATACCAGTAGCGACTAGATGAATCTAAAATAAAATCAAAGCTCCTCCATCAAGTGATCGGTGGGGCTTTTTGTTCGTCCTGTTACGGCCTTTTTGCTATAATGGAACTATGAACAACTTGATCAAATCAAAACTGGAGCTCTTGCCGACTAGCCCTGGTTGTTACATTCACAAAGATAAAAACGGCACTATCATTTATGTAGGAAAGGCTAAAAATCTGCGCAACCGCGTGCGGTCCTATTTCCGTGGCAGTCACGATACCAAGACGGAAGCTCTGGTATCTGAGATTGTGGATTTTGAATTTATCGTCACTGAGTCCAATATTGAGGCACTTCTCCTAGAAATCAACCTGATTAAGGAAAATAAGCCCAAGTACAATATCATGCTCAAGGATGATAAGTCCTATCCCTTCATCAAAATCACCAATGAGCGTTTTCCTCGCTTGATTATCACCCGTCAGGTCAAAAAGGACGGAGGTCTTTATTTTGGCCCTTATCCAGATGTGGGGGCAGCCAATGAAATCAAGAGACTATTGGACCGGATTTTTCCTTTTCGGAAATGTACCAACCCGCCGTCTAAGGTTTGTTTTTACTACCATATCGGCCAATGTATGGCCCACACCATCTGTCAGAAAGATGAGGCTTATTTCAAGTCCATGGCTCAGGAGGTTTCTGATTTCCTAAAAGGACAGGATGACAAAATCATCGATGACCTCAAGGGGAAGATGGCATCCGCAGCTCAAAGTATGGAGTTTGAACGTGCGGCGGAATACCGTGACCTGATTCAGGCGATTGGAACACTTCGGACCAAGCAAAGGGTCATGGCTAAAGATTTGCAAAATCGGGACGTCTTTGGCTACTATGTGGATAAGGGCTGGATGTGTGTTCAGGTTTTCTTTGTCCGTCAGGGAAAACTCATCGAGCGGGATGTCAATCTTTTCCCCTACTACAATGATCCAGATGAGGACTTCTTGACCTACGTGGGACAATTCTATCAAGAAAAATCTCACCTGGTTCCCAATGAAGTATTGATTCCGCAGGATATTGACGAAGAAGCCGTCAAGGCCTTGGTGGATACCAAGATTCTCAAACCCCAACGTGGGGAAAAAAAACAACTGGTCAATCTAGCCATCAAAAATGCCCGTGTTAGTCTGGAGCAGAAGTTCAATCTGCTAGAAAAATCAGTCGAAAAGACCCAAGGAGCTATTGAAAATCTGGGACGCTTGCTCCAAATCCCGACCCCAGTCCGTATCGAGTCCTTTGATAACTCTAATATCATGGGAACCAGTCCTGTTTCAGCTATGGTGGTCTTTGTCAATGGCAAACCGAGTAAAAAAGACTACCGAAAGTACAAGATAAAAACGGTTGTTGGCCCAGATGACTATGCTAGTATGCGAGAGGTTATTCGCAGACGTTATGGCCGAGTTCAACGTGATGGTTTAACCCCGCCAGATTTGATTGTGATTGATGGGGGACAAGGTCAAGTCAATATCGCAAAGCAAGTCATCCAAGAAGAGCTAGGTTTGGATATCCCAATTGCAGGTCTGCAAAAGAATGACAAGCACCAAACCCATGAACTGCTCTTTGGAGATCCACTGGAAGTGGTGGAGTTGTCTCGCAATTCTCAAGAATTCTTTCTCCTCCAACGCATCCAGGATGAGGTGCACCGCTTTGCTATCACCTTCCACCGCCAACTGCGCTCAAAAAATTCCTTTTCTTCACAACTGGATGGGATTGACGGTCTGGGACCTAAACGCAAACAGAATCTCATGAAGCATTTTAAATCTCTCACTAAAATCAAGGAAGCTAGTGTGGATGAAATTGTCGAAGTGGGTGTGCCAAGAGCAGTCGCAGAAGATGTGAAAAGAAAGTTGAACCCTCAGGAAGAAGTGGAATTGGCTCAAGTGGCGGAAGAAAGAGTGGACTACCAAACAAAAGGAGATTATGATGAACCATAAAATCGCAATTTTATCAGATATTCATGGAAATGTGACTGCCTTAGAAGCAGTGATTGCAGATGCTAAAGCACAAGGAGTCAGTGAATACTGGCTCATGGGAGACATTTTCCTCCCTGGTCCAGGTGCAAATGACTTGGTCGCTCTGTTAAAGGAACTTTCTATCACTACAAGTGTTCGAGGCAATTGGGATGATTGTGTCCTTGAGGCTTTAGATGGGCAATATGGCTTGGAAGACCCACAGGAAGTCCAGCTCTTGCGTATGACGCAGTATTTGATGGAGCGAATGGATCCTGCAACGATTGACTGGCTACGAAGCTTACCTATGCTAGAAAAGAGAGAAGTTGACGGACTGCGTTTTTCTCTTTCTCATAATTTGCCAAATAAGAACTATGGTGGTGACTTGCTAGTTGAGAATGATACAGAGAAATTTGACCAACTCCTAGATGATGAAGTTGATGTGGCAGTCTATGGTCATGTTCACAAGCAGTTGCTTCGTTATGGCAGTCAAGGGCAACAAATCATCAATCCAGGGTCGATTGGCATGCCCTATTTTAATTGGGAGGCGTTAAAAAATCACCGTGCTCAGTATGCTGTGATAGAAGTAGAATATGGGGAATTAGTAAACATTCTATTCCGAAAAGTTGCTTATGACTATGAAGCAGAGTTAGAATTGGCCAAGTCCAAGGGGCTTCCTTTTATCGAAATGTATGAAGAACTACGCCGAGATGACAACTATCGGGGGCACAATCTAGAACTCTTAGCTAGTTTAATTGAAAAGCATGGGTATGTTGAGGATGTGAAGAAATTTTTGGAGGCTATAAAGTCAGAATATAAGGTAGACTAGTTTCTTAAAACCCCTGAAAATTAGTTGGAACTGGATGAGGAAAAATCTGATTTTAATGATAAGTTTAAATCCAGGACTTCATCCGTGTTCCAATTTCTTTCTATGAAAAATCTCTGCAAGCTCTTTCAAAATATGGTAGAATGGATGCAGTAGAATTAGAAAAGGAAATCGATTATGAAATTTCTTGAATTAAATAAAAAACGTCATGCGACTAAGCATTTTACTGATAAACCGGTAGATCCCAAAGATGTGCGTACGGCTATCGAAATCGCAACCTTGGCCCCAAGTGCCCACAACAGCCAGCCATGGAAGTTTGTGGTTGTTCGTGAGAAAAATGCTGAATTGGCAAAATTGGCTTATGGTTCGAACTTTGAGCAGGTATCAGCAG
Source organism: Streptococcus oralis (assembly GCF_001075675.1). Taxonomy (GTDB): domain Bacteria; phylum Bacillota; class Bacilli; order Lactobacillales; family Streptococcaceae; genus Streptococcus; species Streptococcus oralis_V. The sequence continues at coordinate 31,693 of NZ_JUNW01000036.1, read as the reverse complement.
CACCTGTAACCATTGCCTTGTTTACCGACACAGATTTGGCTAAACGTGCTCGTAAGATTGCCCGAGTTGGCGGCGCTAATAACTTCTCTGAAGAGCAACTTCAATATTTTATGAAGAATCTGCCAGCTGAATTTGCGCGTTACAGTGAACAACAAGTCAGCGACTACCTAGCCCTCAATGCAGGTTTGGTTGCCATGAACTTGGTTCTTGCTCTGACAGACCAAGGAATCGGTTCTAACATTATTCTTGGATTTGACAAATCAAAAGCCAACGAAGTTTTGGACATTGAAGACCGATTCCGTCCAGAACTCTTGATCACAGTTGGATACACAGATGAGAAATTGGAACCAAGCTACCGCTTGCCAGTAGATGAAATTATCGAGAAGAGATAGGAAGAAAAAATGACAGTTATTGATTTTACAGCAGAAGTAGAAAAACGCAAAGAAGACCTCTTGGCTGACTTGTTTAGCCTTTTGGAAATCAACTCAGAACGTGACGACAGCAAGGCGGACGCTCAGCATCCATTTGGACCTGGCCCAGTAAAAGCCTTGGAAAAATTCCTTGAAATCGCAGATCGTGATGGCTATCCAACTCAAAATGTTGATAACTATGCTGGACATTTTGAGTTTGGTGATGGAGAAGAAGTTCTTGGAATTTTTGCCCACATGGACGTGGTGCCTGCTGGTAGCGGTTGGGACACAGATCCTTACACACCAACTATCAAAGATGGTCGCCTTTATGCGCGTGGAGCTTCGGACGACAAGGGGCCTACAACAGCTTGTTACTATGGTTTGAAAATCATCAAAGAATTGGGCCTTCCAACTTCTAAGAAAGTTCGCTTTATCGTGGGAACTGATGAAGAATCAGGCTGGGCTGACATGGACTACTATTTTGACCATGTAGGACTAGCAAAACCAGACTTTGGTTTCTCTCCAGATGCTGAATTCCCAATCATCAACGGTGAAAAAGGAAATATCACTGAATATCTCCATTTTGCAGGTGAAAATACAGGCGCTGCCCGTCTTCACAGCTTCACAGGTGGGTTGCGTGAAAACATGGTACCAGAATCAGCAACAGCACTCGTTTCAGGTGACTTGGCTGACTTGCAAGGGAAACTAGATGACTTTGTTGCAGAACACAAACTCAGAGGAGAAATTCAAGAAGAAGCTGGCAAGTACAAGGTGACTGTGATTGGTAAATCAGCTCATGGTGCTATGCCTGCTTCAGGTGTCAATGGTGCGACCTATCTGGCCCTCTTCCTCAGTCAGTTTGACTTTGAAGGGTCTGCAAAAGACTACCTTAACATCGCTGGTAAGATTCTCTTGAACGACCACGAAGGTAAAAACTTGAAAGTTGCTCATGTAGATGAAAAGATGGGTGCCCTTTCTATGAATGCCGGTGTTTTCCGCTTTGATGAAACAAGTGCTGACAATACCATTGCCCTTAACTTCCGTTATCCAAAAGGAACAAGCCCAGAGCAAATCAAGTCAATCCTTGAAAACTTGCCAGTTGCTTCTGTTAGCCTTTCTGAACACGGTCACACCCCTCACTATGTGCCAATGGAAGATCCGCTTGTGCAAACCTTGTTGAATGTCTATGAGAAACAAACTGGTCTCCAAGGTCATGAGCAAGTCATCGGTGGTGGTACCTTTGGTCGTTTGCTAGAACGTGGGGTTGCCTACGGTGCTATGTTCCCAGATTCTATCGATACCATGCACCAAGCCAATGAATTTATCGCCTTAGAAGATCTCTTCCGAGCAGCAGCAATCTATGCAGAAGCTATTTATGAATTGATCAAATAAAACGATAGAAGTCTGAGATGTTATGCTTGGACTTCTTTTTGGAGGGAAAACAGATGTCTCAAATTGAAAGAATCAAGCAAGCCATTATGGCGGATCCACAAAATACCAGCTATACAGAACGCGGAATCGAACCTCTCTTTGCGGCGCCAAAGACAGCTCGCATCAATATTGTCGGTCAGGCTCCTGGACTTAAAACACAAGAAGCTGGGATTTATTGGAAGGATAAGAGTGGCGATCGCTTACGGGACTGGCTTGGTGTTGACGAAGACACCTTTTACAACTCAGGATACTTTGCAGTTCTGCCAATGGATTTTTACTTTCCAGGACATGGTAAGTCAGGCGACCTGCCACCTCGTACAGGTTTCGCAGAAAAATGGCATCCAGAGCTCTTGAAGGAATTGCCCGATATCCAATTAACTCTCTTGATTGGGCAATATGCCCAAGCCTATTATTTACAGGAGAAAATCAGTGGCAAGGTGACAGAGAGGGTAAAACATTACCAGAACTACTTACCAACCTATTTTCCACTAGTTCACCCCTCACCACGAAATCAAATCTGGATGGCTAAGAATCCTTGGTTTGAGTCAGAAGTGGTGCCCGATTTGAAAAAAAGAATTAAAACAATTTTAGGAGAAAAAGAATGAAAGAAATAGCCTTCGATGAATTTTACCAGCTTTACCAGAAAGGGTCCCTTTCCGTTTTAGATGTGAGAGAAGTAGAAGAGTTTGAGACGCTTCATTTAGAAGGTGTTCAGAATCTTCCGCTCAGTCAATTGGCTGATACTTATGATCAGTTGGATAAGGACCTCTTGCATTATGTCATTTGCAAATCTGGTATGAGATCAGCGCGTGCTTGTCAATTTCTAGCTGAACAGGGTTATGACGTTATCAATGTCCAAGGTGGAATGACGGCCTTTGAAAATCTTTAAACCTCTATGGTGATAGACCCTAATCTTCCCTTGCTCGGTTCCAACTGAGTGAGGGATTTTGTTTTTAGATAATTCTTATTTTTAAAAATATTGAAAACATTCAATGATTAATTTTAGATACTTTTTTCAGAGTCTTAATCATGGTATACTAGGTCAGTATTTTAGAAATATGAAGGAGATTTTTATGGTTAAAAAAGGTGCCCTAACAGGCTTGCTCCTGTTCGGAATATTTTTTGGTGCGGGGAACTTGATTTTTCCGCCTTCTCTAGGTGCCCTATCTGGAGAACAGTTTCTTCCTGCCATCGCAGGTTTTGTATTTTCGGGTGTCGGGATTGCAGTCCTAACGCTCATCATCGGAACGCTTAATCCTAAAGGATACATTTATGAGATTTCTAAGAAAATCTCACCTTGGTTTGCGACTCTTTATCTTGCAGTCCTCTATCTATCGATTGGTCCCTTCTTTGCCATTCCGCGTACAGCCACAACAGCTTATGAAGTTGGGATTAGCCCTCTCTTGTCTGAAGCAAATAAAGGCCTAGGATTGATTGTCTTTACTGTGTTGTATTTTGCAGCAGCCTATCTGATTTCACTCAATCCATCAAAGATTTTGGATCGAATCGGACGTATCTTGACGCCAGTCTTTGCTTTGTTGATCGTTATCTTGGTTGTACTAGGTGCCTTTAAATATGGTGGAAGCAGTCCCCAAGCGGCTTCAGATGCTTATCAAGCGTCTGCCTTTGGTACAGGTTTCCTAGAGGGGTATAACACCTTGGATGCCCTAGCCTCAGTGGCTTTTAGTGTGATTGCTGTTCAAACCTTGAAACAACTTGGATTTTCAAGTAAGAAAGAGTACATCTCAACTATTTGGGTGGTTGGTATCGTTGTAGCTCTTGCCTTTAGCGCTCTTTACATTGGTTTAGGATTCCTTGGAAATCATTTCCCAGTACCGGCAGAAGCCATGAAGGGTGGAACTCCTGGTGTCTATATCTTGTCACAAGCAACCCAGGAAATCTTTGGTTCAACGGCTCAGCTCTTCCTTGCTGTCATGGTAACTGTAACTTGCTTCACAACGACAGTTGGATTGATTGTGTCGACAGCAGAGTTCTTTAACGGACGTTTCCCTCAAATCAGCTACAAGGTCTATGCCACTGCCTTTACCTTGATTGGATTTGCTATTGCAAACCTCGGTCTGGATGCGATCATCAAGTACTCAATTCCAGTATTGGTAATCTTGTATCCAATCACTATTGCTATTGTGATGATTGTGATTGTTAATAAGTTTGTACCCCTATCAAAACCGGGCATGCAGTTAACTATTGGGCTTGTTACAGCTATTGCTCTTGCAAGCGTCCTTGGAAGTTCCTTTAAGATTGAGTTTCTAGAAAATATGATTAATGCCCTTCCGTTTGCGTCAGCCTCTCTTCCATGGCTAGTGCCAGCTATTATCGGAATCTTGCTTTCATTGGTCCTACCAAACAAACAAGAGAGTGACGTTTTTGAGATGGAATAAAAAAATTCTTGGTCATCGACCAAGAATTTTTTGTATGAGCACGATTCATTAGTTGGTTTGTTCAGTATAACCAGCTTCTTTAAGCATTTTTTTCGAGGCAGCAAAGCTTATACGGTTTCCGATACCATAATATTCATTCGGCATTGCTTTTTTCAGTTTGTCAAGACTTGCGACAGACATGTCAACCTCGATGTTTTGGATAACTTTTTCGTCTTGGATTTCAACTTTTTGTGTAACCCCTTTGACCCCTTCATAACCTTTATAAGTATCGTCAACAATTTCCTTAATACCTTCCGCGGTATTATTAAGTTTTTCAGGATCAAGTACATTATGAACAGTTTGTTTTACAACGTCATCTCCCTTCACAGTATAAGTCAAGGTAGAATGAATCCCAGGTTTGCTATTGTGGACAAATGTGTGAGTTTCTGTTTCATCTTTCTTTTCAGATGATTGTTGACTGCTTTGTTTGCTCTCGCTTGACTGAGTTGTTGTGTCTTCTTTGGTACTGCTGCTAGCAGGTGTTGATGCTTGTTTGGAACATCCAAGTAGGAGGACAAGTGAAGCCACTAGGGCTAGTGAAGTTTTAACAAGAGTTTTCATAGAATTTCCTTTCATAATCAAAGTATTTTGTATTATAACATGATTCTACTACAAAATCAACTAGACCTCCCCTCTCATCTGACTTGACATGACAATGAACAGAAACTAGTCTGACGATTAAAGTTTTGTCTCTATCTGTTTCAAATATCTTTTATCGTATGGCTTTATAAGGGTGTGAAGTTTCAAATGCACTTTTTATGGGATGGGGAGGAATCTATTGAACTCATCGGTTAGGGATGTAATAAAATACCCCAAGAGTTAGAGTTGTGTCTAACTTTTGGGGTGGACCTATACTAGTCTATTTGGAATTTTAGGAGATTAGTTCGCCTTTTCAGTGAATCCCAGTGTCTCTAGTCCATTTTTAGTGATTGAGAAACTGACACGATTTCCAACACCAGGATATTCTTCAGGGAGTGCTTTTCTAAGTTCGTCAAGGCTTGCAGTTGAGAAATCAACTTCGACATCTTGAACAACTTTTCCATCTTTGATTTCAATGGTTTGTTTAACACCTTTTAGCCCGTAATAACCTTTATAGGTATCCTCGAGTGTACTCTTGATCTCTTCTGGAGTTGCACCAAGGATTTCAGGATCAGCAACATTTTGAGCGGTTTGTTTGATAACATTGTCCCCCTCTACAGTATAAACCAAGGTAGAAGTGATTCCAGAATTATTTTTGTTTACAAAGGTATGTGTTTTAGTTGTTTCTTTCTTTTCAGATGATTGTTCAGTGCTTTGTTTAGTCTCGCTTGACTGAGTTGTTGTGTCTTCTTTGGTACTGCTGCTAGCAGTTGTTGATGCTTGTTTGGAACATCCGAGCAGGAGGACAAGTGAAGCCACAAGGGCTAGCGATACTTTAAAGTATGATTTCATATTTTTTACTTTCCTTTCATAATCAAAGTATTTGTATTATAACATGGATCTATAGTGAAATCAACTAGAAGGATAAGACCCTTTTCCAAAGGGATTCAGCTAGAAAAGTGATATAATGGTAGGAAGAGGTGAAGAAATGAATCAAACTGTAAACTATATCAAAGAATTAACCGCTATTGCATCTCCAACGGGCTTTACTCGTGAGATTTCAGACTACCTAGTCCATACTTTAGAAGAACTTGGTTACCAGCCTGTTCGTACAGCCAAGGGCGGTGTCAATGTGACCATTAAAGGTCAAAATGATGAACAACATCGCTATGTAACTGCCCATGTGGATACACTCGGAGCCATTGTACGTGCTGTCAAACCTGACGGACGTCTCAAATTGGACCGTATCGGTGGTTTTCCTTGGAACATGATTGAGGGAGAAAACTGTACCGTTCATGTGGCTAGTACAGGTAAAACGGTATCTGGAACTATCCTCATCCACCAGACATCTTGCCATGTCTACAAAGATGCAGGAACTGCAGAACGTACGCAGGACAATATGGAAGTGCGTTTGGATGCAAAAGTGACCAATGAAAAAGAAACCCACGCCTTGGGCATCGAGGTCGGTGATTTTATCAGCTTTGACCCGCGAACTATCGTGACAGAGACTGGTTTTATCAAGTCACGTCACTTGGATGACAAAGTCAGCGCAGCGATTTTGCTCAATCTTCTTCGTGTTTATAAGGAAGAGGGGATTGCACTGCCAGTAACAACTCATTTTGCCTTTTCAGTCTTTGAAGAGGTGGGCCATGGTGCAAACTCCAATATTCCAGCTCAGGTAGTGGAATATCTAGCTGTGGATATGGGAGCTATGGGCGATGACCAGCAGACGGATGAGTATACAGTGTCTATCTGTGTCAAGGACGCTTCAGGTCCCTATCACTATGACTTTCGTCAACACTTGGTAGCTTTGGCGAAGGAGCAAGATATTCCATTTAAGCTCGACATCTATCCATTTTACGGATCGGACGCTTCGGCAGCTATGTCAGCAGGAGCAGAGGTCAAACACGCCCTCCTTGGAGCTGGTATTGAATCCAGTCACTCTTACGAACGAACACACATTGATTCGGTCGTGGCGACTGAGCGTATGGTTGATGCTTATCTCAAGAGTGCATTGGTAGACTAATATGTGCTTGATTTGTCAAAGAATTGAATGGATCAAGGCAGGGGAAAATCCCTACTTTGTAAAAGAACTAGAAACAGGCTATGTTGTCATTGGAAACCACCAATACTTTAAGGGCTATACCTTATTTCTAGCAAAAGAGCATGTCACAGAACTCCACCATATGGAGACTTCTGTAAAACTTCGTTTTCTTGAGGAAATGAGTTTGGTCCAAGAAGCTGTTGCCAAAACGTTTAAAGCTGAAAAGATGAATATTGAACTCCTAGGAAATGGAGATGCCCACGCTCACTGGCACCTCTTTCCAAGACGATCAGGTGATATGAGGGGTCATGGATTGAATGGCCGTGGGCCAGTCTGGTGGGTGCCTTGGGAAGAAATGGCGGCAGAAGATTGCCAAGTGAAATCCCATGAGTTGGAACAAATGATTAAAGCCTTATCCGATGAATTAGAGAAGCACTTGGTATAAGAGAGGAAGAAAAAATGAAAAAAAGATACATCGTTTTATCTGGTTTGCTGGCAGTAACCCTAGCAGCATGTTCTCAAGAAAAACCTAAAAATGAAGAAAACACTCAAAAAACGGAACAAACTAGTCAACCTGAAGGAACTGTAGGAAGCAAATCCCAAGCCTCTAGTCAGAAGAAGGCAGAAGTTGTCAATAAGGGAGACTACTATAGTATTCAAGGGAAGTACGATGAAATCGTCATAGCTAATAAGCATTATCCTTTGTCAAAAGACTATAATCCAGGAGAAAATCCAACAGCTAAAGCAGAATTGCTGAAGCTCATTGCAGCAATGCAAGCAGCTGGCTACCCAATCAGCGATCACTACAGTGGTTTTAGAAGTTATGAAACTCAAACCAAACTTTATCAAGACTATGTGAATCAAGATGGTAAGGAAGCTGCTGATCGCTACTCAGCTCGCCCAGGTTATAGTGAACACCAAACAGGTCTTGCATTTGACCTTATTGGGACAGATGGAGATTTAGTTACTGAAGAAAAGGCGGCCCAGTGGCTCTTGGATCATGCGGCTGACTATGGCTTTGTTGTTCGCTATCTCAAAGGCAAGGAAAAAGAGACTGGCTACATGGCGGAAGAATGGCATCTTCGCTACGTCGGAAAAGAAGCCAAAGAAATTGCTGCAAGTGGTCTCAGTTTGGAAGAGTACTATGGCTTTGAAGGCGGAGATTACGTCGATTAAAAAAGTAATTTTCCTCTTGCATTTTTAGATAAATAGTGTATAATGGAAAGGTATGTGTAAAGCATACTTGTGGGAGGTAAAAATCTTTAATTACCGCCAAAACCACAAAGGAGGATTTAAAAATGGCTAAAAAAGTCGAAAAACTTGTAAAATTGCAAATCCCTGCTGGTAAAGCTACACCAGCTCCACCAGTTGGACCTGCTCTTGGTCAAGCTGGTATCAACATCATGGGATTCACAAAAGAGTTCAACGCTCGTACAGCTGACCAAGCTGGTATGATCATTCCAGTTGTTATCTCAGTATACGAAGATAAATCATTTACTTTCGTAACAAAAACACCACCAGCTGCTGTTCTTTTGAAAAAAGCTGCAGGTGTTGAAAAAGGATCAGGTACACCTAACAAAACTAAAGTTGCTACAGTTACTCGTGCACAAGTACAAGAAATTGCAGAAACTAAGATGCCAGATTTGAACGCAGCAAACATTGAGTCTGCAATGCGTATGATCGAAGGTACTGCTCGTTCTATGGGATTCACTGTTGTTGACTAATCAATAACATCCCCAATATAACCCGCAAGACTTCATCATTTCGAGAAGTGACGTGGGAGATGAAAATCGATTGAACCACTTACAAGGAGAATAGAAAATGGCTAAAAAAAGCAAACAACTTCGTGCTGCTCTTGAAAAAATCGACAGCACAAAAGCATACAGTGTAGAAGAAGCTGTAGCACTTGCAAAAGAAACTAACTTTGCAAAATTTGACGCAACTGTAGAAGTTGCTTACAACTTGAACATCGACGTTAAAAAAGCTGACCAACAAATCCGTGGCGCAATGGTATTGCCAAACGGTACTGGTAAAACTTCACGCGTTCTTGTTTTCGCACGTGGTGCAAAAGCTGAAGAAGCAAAAGCTGCTGGTGCAGATTTTGTTGGTGAAGATGACCTTGTTGCAAAAATCAACGATGGTTGGTTGGACTTCGACGTAGTTATCGCTACACCTGACATGATGGCTCTTGTTGGACGTCTTGGACGTGTCCTTGGACCACGTAACTTGATGCCAAACCCTAAAACTGGTACTGTAACAATGGATGTTGCTAAAGCAGTTGAAGAGTCTAAAGGTGGTAAAATCACTTACCGTGCTGACCGTGCAGGTAACGTTCAAGCAATCATCGGTAAAGTATCATTTGAAGCTGAAAAATTGGTTGAAAACTTTAAAGCTTTCAACGAAACAATCCAAAAAGCAAAACCAGCTACAGCTAAAGGAACTTACGTAACAAACTTGACAATCACAACTACTCAAGGTGTTGGTATCAAGGTTGACGTAAACTCACTTTAATTAACAGATTTTTAAAAACGAGTACGAATGTACTCGTTTTTTAGGTACAAAGGGCATTCCGTTCATCTGAGGTGTAAGTCCTCTGTGGGTACCATATACTAGTAAACCCAAAAGTGATTCCCAAGCCTGACTATTGTGAGTAGCTGATCGAACGGCATTGGGATAGACTGTTTAAGTCTGACGTTGGAAACAAGAATTGGCAGAGAAAGAGATAGAGAAATCTTGGCTATACGAATAGGTACGTGATAGTAAAGCGCATATAGCGGATAAGGAGGCCAGCAACTCTAAAGTACAAATATGTAGTCGTAACCTATATGTGTAAACTACGTGGGCAATTGAATTCGAACTAGAGAGGTGATTAATAGATTTATGCTATAGTCATGGCAGCTTGTATGCTTTTGATTCTAGTTTATCAAATAATAGATTAGAATTGTCAGATAATATATTTTTATGTTATAATGAAGAAAAAATAGAGGTGTTCAAATGTCAGAAGCAGGTCATAAGTTTTTAGCAAAACTGGGGAAAAAACGCTTACGTCCAGGTGGAAAACGTGCTACAGATTGGTTAATTGCGGAAGGAGGATTTTCAAAAGAAAAGAGAATACTAGAAGTTGCGTGCAATAGGGGAACTACAGCAATTGAGTTGGCACAGCGTTTTGGTTGTAAGATAACTGCTGTTGATATGGATGAACAAGCCTTAGAAGTGGCTAAAAAATCTGCTGAAACGGCAGGTGTTGCTCATTTGATCAGATTTGAAAGAGCAAATGCAATGAAACTTCCTTATGGAGATGCTAGTTTTGATATTGTTATAAATGAAGCTATGCTGACTATGCAAGCCGATCAAGCTAAGAAAAAATGTGTAATGGAGTATCTAAGGGTTTTAAAACCTGAAGGTCTTCTTTTGACACATGATGTGCTTCTTAAGGAAGCTAAAGAGTCTGTCAGACAGGAATTGTCACAAGCAATTCATGTAAATGTAGGTCCTTTAACTCAAGATGGTTGGGAACAGGTGATGATAGAATCAGGTTATCGTGATGTGAAAATATTGACTGGTGAAATGACATTAATGAAATTATCAGGTATGATTTATGACGAAGGTTGGCTAGGAACTTTGAAAATTTGCGTAAATGCTTGTAAAAAGGAGAATAGAAAGCAGTTTTTAACTATGTATAAAATGTTTGCTAAGAATAAACAGAAATTGGGCTTTATTGCTATGGCTAGTTATAAATCGTCAAATCGTTAGATAATTATTGAAGTTAACTTTTCCTTTTTTCTTTCTTAAAAAATATGCTATAATAGAGAGTAAAAAACTTTGAAAGAAAGAAAAAGATGAATTTAAAAGATTATATCGCAACGATTGAAAATTATCCTAAGGAAGGTATTACCTTCCGTGATATCAGCCCTTTGATGGCAGATGGAAATGCTTATAGCTACGCTGTTCGTGAAATTGTTCAGTATGCAACAGACAAGAAGATCGACATGATTGTGGGTCCAGAGGCTCGTGGATTTATTGTTGGCTGCCCAGTTGCTTTTGAGCTGGGAATTGGATTTGCTCCTGTTCGTAAACCAGGGAAATTGCCACGTGAAGTCATTTCTGCTGACTATGAGAAAGAGTATGGTATTGATACCTTGACCATGCATGCTGATGCGATTAAGCCAGGCCAACGTGTTCTCATCGTAGATGATCTCTTGGCAACAGGTGGAACTGTCAAGGCAACCATTGAGATGATTGAAAGACTTGGTGGAGTTGTAGCCGGTTGTGCTTTCTTGATTGAGTTGGATGAGCTTAAAGGCCGTGAAAAAATCGGAGATTACGATTACAAGGTACTTATGCATTATTAATGAAAAACAGTCCTTGGGGCTGTTTTCTCTTCATCTGCTATATAAATTAACTATAGCTAGTTAGAGAAAAACTATAATTGAAAACTATATCTTCATACAGTATAATAAAGGGAAGAAGTATTTGGAGGTTTTTGCTTTCAAACAGACAAGATCATTCCCGAAATAGAGAACTGTTAGGAGGGTATTATGCCGATTCGAATTGATAAAAAATTACCAGCTGTGGAGATTTTAAGGACAGAAAATATCTTTGTTATGGACGACCAACGGGCTGCTCATCAGGATATTCGCCCCTTGAAGATTTTGATTTTAAATCTCATGCCTCAAAAGATGGTAACAGAAACGCAACTCTTACGGCATTTGGCCAATACCCCTTTGCAATTAGATATTGATTTCTTATATATGGAAACACATCGTTCCAAGACAACCCGGGCTGAACATATGGAAACCTTCTATAAGACTTTTCCAGAGGTCAAGGATGACTTTTTTGATGGAATGATTATCACAGGAGCACCAGTGGAGCATTTGCCTTTTGAAGAGGTGGACTACTGGGAGGAATTCAAGCAGGTCATCGAATGGTCCAAGACGCATGTTTTTTCAACCCTCCATATCTGTTGGGGAGCACAAGCAGGTCTTTATGTTCGCTATGGCGTTGAAAAACACCAGATGGATCGGAAACTATCAGGTATTTACCCACAGGACACCTTGAAAGAAGGGCACCTTCTTTTTAGAGGTTTTGATGATCGCTATGTAGCTCCTCATTCTCGTCATACTGAGATTTTAAAAGAAGAAATCTTAAATAAGACCAATCTGGAGATCCTGTCAGAAGGTCCTGAGGTTGGGGTTTCTATCCTAGCTAGTCGAGATTTGCGTGAAATTTATAGTTTTGGTCATTTGGAGTACGATCGTGACACTTTGGCAAGAGAGTATTTTCGTGATTATGAGGCGGGACTCGACCCTCATATACCAGAGAACTACTTTAAAAATGATGATGTAAATGAGACGCCTTGTCTCTGTTGGTCTTCATCAGCTGCCCTCTTTTTCAGCAATTGGGTAAACTATGCAGTTTATCAAGAAACCCCTTTTGACTGGAGAAAGGTAGAGGATGATGCGGCTGCATTTGGATATCTATAAGAGGAATTATGACATATTTTGACGCTTTTAAATCAGGGAACTTGGTTTTGCCAAGTGCCCTGCTCTTGCATTTTAAGGAACTCTTTCCTTCCAGCGAAGATTTTCTGGTCTGGCAATTTTTCTATTTACAAAATACCACAGCCTTAGGAGATGTTTCACCTAGCCAAATAGCTGAAATCATTGGGAAAGAGGTTGCAGATGTCAACCAATCTATTTCGAATTTGACTGAAAATGGGTTACTACAATATCGAACCATTGAACTAAATGGTGAAATTGAGCTCATCTTTGATGCTAGTTTGGCTTTTGAACGCTTAGATAACTTACTAGATAGCCAAACTCCAGCTACAGCTGCCCCAAATCCGCAGAATCAGTTGAAGGATCTGGTTGAAACTTTTCAGCAGGAATTGGGACGCTTATTAACACCATTTGAAATCGAAGATCTTTCTAAGACTGTCAAAGAAGACGGAGTTAAGGCGGATTTGATCAAGGAAGCTCTCCGAGAGGCCGTTCTCAATGGCAAGCCAAACTGGAAATATATTCAGGCAATCCTACGAAACTGGCGCCATGAAGGTATTCAGTCTGTGGCTCAGGTAGAGGCCAAACGAGCAGAGCGAGAAGCGAATAATCCCAAACAAGTTCAGGCTTCTGCTGATTTCCTCGATGCCATGAATTTGTGGCAAGATTAGTCGCTTGAAAAATCTTGAAAATTAGAGTAAGGTTTGCAAGCTCCTTATAAATATGATAGAATAATAGTGAATAAAATGAAAAAAGAGGTATGTGAAATGTCACGTAAACCATTTATCGCTGGTAACTGGAAAATGAACAAAAATCCAGAAGAAGCAAAAGCATTCGTTGAAGCCGTTGCATCAAAACTTCCTTCATCAGACCTTGTTGAAGCAGGTATCGCAGCTCCTGCAGTTGATTTGACAGCTGTTCTTGCTGCTGCTAAAGGTTCAAACCTTAAAGTTGCTGCTCAAAACTGCTACTTTGAAAATGCAGGTGCTTTCACTGGTGAAACTAGCCCACAAGTTTTGAAAGAAATCGGTACTGACTACGTTGTTATCGGTCACTCAGAACGTCGTGACTACTTCCATGAAACTGACGAAGATATCAATAAAAAAGCAAAAGCAATCTTTGCGAACGGCATGCTTCCAATCATCTGTTGTGGTGAGTCACTTGAAACTTACGAAGCTGGTAAAGCTGCTGAATTCGTAGGTGCTCAAGTATCTGCTGCATTGGCTGGATTGACAGCTGAACAAGTTGCTGCATCAGTTATCGCTTATGAGCCAATCTGGGCTATCGGTACTGGTAAATCAGCTTCACAAGACGATGCACAAAAAATGTGTAAAGTTGTTCGTGACGTTGTAGCTGCAGACTTCGGTCAAGAAGTTGCGGACAAAGTTCGTGTTCAATACGGTGGTTCTGTTAAACCTGAAAACGTTGCTTCATACATGGCTTGCCCAGACGTTGACGGTGCCCTTGTTGGTGGTGCGTCACTTGAAGCTGAAAGCTTCTTGGCATTGCTTGATTTTGTAAAATAATCTCAGTTATTCCAGACAGTCTGCTAAGACTGTCTTTTTTTTTAAAGACTGTATATTTTTCTTAAATTATCAGTCAATTACAACTTTTTTAATATGGGTTAATTTTCTTGCTTTTGTCTACTAGGAGTAGTATACTGAGATAGTAATCAATAAATATGGTTGCAAAAATAATATTATGAGGTGATCAATATGGTTGAATTGAAAAAAGAAGCAGTAAAAGACGTAACAACATTATCTAAAACAGCGCCAGTAGCATTGGCAAAAACAAAGGAAGTATTGAACCAAGCAGTAGCAGACTTGTATGTGGCTCACATTGCCCTTCACCAAGTTCACTGGTATATGCGTGGTCGTGGTTTCCTCGTATGGCATCCAAAAATGGATGAATACATGGACAGCCTTGATGGCTATCTTGACGAAATCAGTGAACGTTTGATCACCCTTGGTGGCAAACCTTACTCAACTTTGACAGAATTCCTTCAACACAGTGAAATCGAAGAAGAAGAAGGAGAATTCCGTAACGTTGAAGAAAGCTTGGAACGTGTTCTAGCGATTTATCGCTACCTTATCGCTCTTTTCCAAAAAGCTTTGGATGTGACTGATGAAGAAGGCGATGATGTTACAAACGATATCTTTGTTGGTGCTAAGGCTGAACTTGAGAAAACAGTTTGGATGCTTGCAGCAGAACTTGGACAAGCTCCTGGTTTGTAAAATATAGTTGCTACCCCTTTTATCATGAGGTACCTGATAAGTGCCCATGACCAATCATCTTTTAAAAGTCATGTAACTGTAAACAGTTGCATGATTTTTTTGTTTGCTGGACTTAGGACACATTGTCAAAAGTAGGATTTTACGGTATAATAGTTGCTGTTCAATAACATATGAATTTTAAAGAATAATTGTTAGTTTAAGGAGGACTTATGAACAACTTACCAAATTGCCCAAAATGTAATTCAGAATATGTCTACGAAGACGGAAGTCTCTTGGTCTGCCCAGAGTGTGCCTATGAATGGAACCCTGCAGAAGTTGCAGAAGTAGAAGAAGGTGTTGTTGCTATTGATGCCAATGGAAATAAATTGGCTGACGGCGATACTGTAACCTTAATCAAGGACTTGAAAGTAAAAGGTGCGCCAAAGGATTTGAAACAAGGAACTCGTGTTAAAAATATCCGTATTGTAGAAGGTGACCACAACATCGACTGTAAGATTGATGGTTTTGGAGCTATGAAACTCAAATCAGAATTTGTTAAGAAAATCTAGCCATGAAACTGAACTACAAATTTATCTTTTATAGTCGTGTCCTCTTGTTCTTAGCGGCATTTACAGGGGTTTATTTAGAAATTACCAAGCACGGTGGCTTTGGTATGCTCCTTTACTACACAGTGTTGTCCAATCTTTTGGTAACGATTTTCACGGGTTATCTGCTCCGTGTGATGAGCCGTTCAGGTGAAAATTGGCAAAGTCCGACCTTGCTTCGTCTCAAGGGTGGTGTTACCATGAGTATCATGATTACCTGTGTGATTTATCATTTTATGCTTGCTCCGATCGCGACAGACTTTTACCGTGTGGAAAATTTCCTTTGCCACTATATCGTTCCACTCTGGTTTTTAGCCGACACCCTCTTCTTTGATAAACAGGGTCAATACAAGATTTGGGATCCAGTCTTGTGGACCATCTTGCCCTTGGTTTATATGATTTTTGCCTTGTTTAACGGCTTGGTCTTAAAACTCAATATTCCGAATTCCAAGGACAATCCCTTCCCTTATTTCTTTTTAAATGTGAACAAGGGTTGGGACGTGGTTATCAAATGGTGTTTAATCATTTTTGCAGCCTATATGGTTGCAGGCTTCATCTTCTATCTGATCAAGAAAATCAAGCGAAAATAGTCTTCCTATTAGGAAAGTTAGGACGGAGTCTTTAGTTCAATCGGGCTCCTTCTTTTCTTGCCATCTTCCTTTTAAAAGGATCAACAGTGAGAAATATATAGAAAGAAAATTCATGAAACAATATTTAGAACGGGCTAGTATTTTGGCCCTCTCCCTCGTTTTGATTACCTCCTTTTCCATCTCAAGTGCTCTGCCAGCCATGTTTGACTACTATCAAGGTTACCCTAAAGAACAAATCGAGCTCCTGGTCAGTCTCCCTTCTTTTGGGATCATGATTATGCTGGTTTTAAATGGGTTCTTGGAGCGGTTGTTTCCTGAGCGACTTCAGATTAGTCTGGGACTTCTCATCCTCTCTATCGGTGGAACAGCTCCCTTCTGGTATCAGGATTATAACTTTGTCTTTGCTATGCGGATTTTATTTGGCTTGGGTGTTGGGATGATCAATGCCAAGGCTATTTCTATCATCAGCGAACGCTATCATGGAAAGACACGGATTCAGATGCTGGGTCTCCGCGGATCAGCAGAAGTTGTCGGGGCGTCGATTTTGACTCTAGTGGTAGGTCAACTCTTATCCTTGGGATGGACAGTGACCTTCTTGGCCTACAGTGCAGGATTTTTAGTATTGATCCTTTATCTGCTCTTTGTCCCTTATGGGAAAGAAAAGAAAGAAACAAAGAAAAAAGAAGCCGAAACGACTCGTTTGACAGGACAGATGAAAGGCTTAATTTTTCTATTGGCTGTCGAAGCAGCAGTAGTTGTCTGCACCAATACAGCTATCACCATTCGTATTCCTAGTCTGATGGTGGAAAGAGGTCTAGGGGATGCCCAGTTATCGAGCTTGGTTTTAAGTATCATGCAGTTGATTGGTATCTTGGCAGGTGTGAGTTTTTCTTTCTTTATCTCTCTGTTTAAAGAAAGGTTGCTCCTTTGGTCAGGCATCACCTTTGGATTGGGGCAGATTGTGATTGCCTTGTCTCCGTCATTGGGTGTGATGGTAGTTGGAAGTGTTGTGGCAGGTTTTTCCTACAGTGTGGCCTTGACCACTGTCTTTCAACTTCTTTCTGAAAGAATCCCAGCCAAGCTCCTTAATCAGGCAACATCTTTTGCAGTGCTAGGATGTAGCTTTGGAGCCTTTATGACACCTTTCATTCTTGGGGCGATCGGCTTGGTGACTCAAAACGGTATGTTGGTCTTCACCATTTTAGGATGTTGGTTGATTGTCACTTCTATCTTTGTTATGTACGCACTTCAAAAGAGAGCTTAGGATTGGTTTCCTAAGTTTTTCTTTTTTGGAATTTTGTACCCAGACAATTATTGGTTTTTAAACTTGTTTACACTTTTATTTCCTGATAAAATAGAAGTTATGACAAGATATAAAGCAATTATTTCCTATGATGGTTATGCCTTTGCTGGTTTTCAGCGCCAGCCTCATGCGCGGAGCGTTCAGGAAGAAATTGAAAAAACGTTGACGAGACTCAATAAGGGGCAAGCCATCACTGTACACGGTGCTGGTAGGACTGATAGTGGTGTCCATGCTCTGGGACAGGTTATTCATTTTGACCTGCCCTATCAGATGGATGAGGAAAAACTCCGTTTTGCTCTGGATACCCAGTCTCCAGAAGATATTGATGTGATTTCAATTGAGATTGTGGCAGATGATTTTCATTGCCGTTATGCCAAGCACAGCAAGACCTATGAATTTATCGTGGATAGAGGACGTCCCAAAAATCCTATGCGTCGTCACTACGCTACTCACTTTCCCTATCCGCTCGACGTGGAGCGGATGCAGATGGCAATCAAAAAGCTAGAGGGAACTCATGATTTTACCGGGTTTACAGCATCTGGAACCAGTGTAGAGGACAAGGTTCGAACCATTACAGAAGCCAGTCTTAGTGTTGATGAGACAGGGCAGTTTTTGACCTTTACCTTTGCTGGGAATGGTTTCTTGTATAAGCAGATTCGCAATATGGTGGGGACACTGCTCAAAATCGGAAATAATCGAATGCCAGTTGAGCAGATTGACTTGATCTTAGAAAAAAAAGATAGACAGCTAGCAGGTCCAACGGCTGCACCGAATGGCTTGTATTTAAAGGAGATTCGTTATGAAGAATAATCGTATTTTAGCCCTTTCTGGGAATGATATTTTTAGTGGTGGTGGTTTGTCAGCTGATTTGGCTACCTATACCTTGAACGGCTTGCATGGCTTTGTAGCAGTGACTTGTTTGACGGCCTTGACTGAAAAGGGCTTTGAAGTCTTTCCAACTGACGATGCCATTTTTCAACATGAATTGGATAGCTTGCGTGATGTGGAATTTGCAGGGATTAAGATTGGTCTTCTCCCTACTGTCAGTGTGGCTGAGAAAGCCTTGAACTTTATCAAGCAACGTCCAGGAGTGCCTGTGGTATTGGATCCCGTCTTGGTCTGCAAGGAAACGCACGATGTGGCTGTCAGTGAACTCTGTAAAGAGTTGATTCTCTTTTTCCCTCATGTCAGTGTGATTACGCCAAATCTTCCTGAAGCAGAATTGTTGGCGGGTCAGGAAATCAAAACTTTGGAAGATATGAAAGCTGCAGCGCAGAAATTGCATGATTTAGGAGCGCCAGCAGTCATTATCAAGGGAGGCAATCGCCTTAGTCAGGACAAGGCTGTGGATGTCTTTTATGATGGACAAAATTTTACAGTTCTAGAAAATCCCGTTATCCAAGGACAAAATGCAGGGGCAGGTTGTACCTTTGCCTCAACCATTGCCAGTCACTTGGTTAAGGGAGAAGAACTATTAGCAGCAGTGGAGAGCTCGAAAGCTTTCGTTTACCGTGCTATTGCACAAGCAGATCAATATGGAGTAAGACAATATGAAGCAAACCAAAACAACTAAAATCGCCCTTGTATCCCTCTTAACCGCCCTTTCTGTGGTTCTAGGTTATTACTTGAAAATTGGAACGCCAACAGGAATATTGACTCTCTTGGATGCGGGTATTTTCTTTACTGCCTTTTACTTTGGCAGTAAAGAAGGGGCCGTCGTTGGAGGACTAGCAGCTTTTCTGCTTGACCTTTTATCAGGCTTTCCACAGTGGATGTTCTTTAGCTTGGTAAACCATGGCTTGCAAGGATATTTTGCAGGTTTTAAAGGGAAATGGCAATGGCTGGGCCTAGTCTTAGCTACTATCGTCATGGTAAGTGGCTACGCTCTGGGCTCAACCCTAATGAATGGCTGGTCAGCAGCCTTACCAGAAATCCTTCCAAACTTCCTGCAAAATACCTTGGGTATGGTTGTAGGATTTGTAGTCTTTCAGAGCGTCAAGAAGATAAAATAAAAAAGTCAGCTTCAATAGCTGACTTTTTGCTTGTCTATATTTAATCAAAATAAAGCAAATCTTTGCTGGTGCTTGTAAAGAGGTCAAAGCCATCCTTGGTAACAACACCACAGTCTTCGATACGAACGCCGACTTTACCAGGGATATAGATACCTGGTTCAACAGAGAAGCACATGCCTTCTTCGATGACCATGTCGTTTCCTTCCATGATAGAAGGGAATTCGTGGACATCCATACCGATACCGTGACCGAGACGGTGGTTGAAGTACTCTCCATAACCAGCTTTTTCAATGACTTCGCGAGCAGCGCGATCAACTTCATGTGCAGTCACACCTGGCTTGATGAAGTCAAGGGCAGCTTGTTGGGCTTCAAGTGTCAAGTTGTAAATATCCTTCTTGAATTGGTCAGGTTTACCGACAGCGACAGTACGAGTCATATCTGATGCGTAGCCATTGACCATGACACCGAGGTCAAAGAGGAGAAGGGCGTCCTTTTCAACTTTGTTTGCACCAGGAATTCCGTGCGGATTTGCAGCGTTATCACCAGTCAAGACCATGGTATCAAAGCTCATTTCATAGCCTTCACGTTTCATAGCAAAGTCGATTTGGGCGATGATATCTGTCTCAGTCTTATCAAGAGAAATATTGTCAAAACCAACCTTTACAGCCTTATCAGCATAGAGCCCTGCAACCATCATTTTTTGCACTTCATCAGCTGATTTGATGAGGCGCATGCGTTGGATGCGAGGAGTGAGGTTTTCAAACTCAGCAGTTTCAAAGACTGTTTTCAAACCATGGTATTTAGTCAAGATGAGATTTTCAAACTCAACTGCTACACGTTTGAAATCGTGCTGAGGCAAAGCATTTTTGATTTTTTGCCATGGATTTTCAGAATCCACATAGCCTACAACTGGGAAAGAGACAGTGCTGCTTGCACGCTCTACTTCAAGGGCTGGGACAAAGAGGAGCGGTTCTTGATCCGCTAGGACAAAAAGGAACATTTGGCGTTCATGGGGATCACTGTAAAAGCCAGTGAGGTAATTGATAGTGACGGGGTCAGATACGACAGCGACGTCTAGTTTTTCTGATTCAAGATATGTTAGGATTTGTTGTAATTTAGACATATGCTACCTTCTTTCTACCCCTCTATTTTGGCAAAAAATGAGAGAAAATGCAAGGGGGAAGGGTAAAAGAACAGGCAAAAAGAACTCCGGCAAGATAGCGGAGTTCTTTGGTCTAGTTTTCCTTAGTTTAAGAAAAGTCAGCCTTGCTTTTGACGTCGCTGTATTCTTCAGCGATTTCTTGGCTGAGAATGTCCTCATAGGCAGGGAGTTGGATGTCCTGTCCATATTTTTTCTTGAGTGCAGTAGTGATTAGGCGATAAGCCAGATTGGCATTACGAGAGAGGATAGGTCCGTGGAAGTAGGAACCAAAGACATTCTTGTAATGAACCCCTTCGCCGACCTTTTCTTCGTTGTTTCCATTTCCATAGACAACCAGTCCCAGTGGTTTTTGGTCATCTGAGAGGAAGGTACGGCCCTGGTGATTTTCAAATCCATAGTAGGTTTCATCAAATTCGTAATTATGAATCTTGATGTCACCGATGAAGCGGTTATTAGTCTGGTTGAGTGTGTAGTGACCCATGACTCCTAGTCCTTCGATGCGTTTGCCTGAAGCTTCAACATAATATTGCCCCAATAGTTGGAAACCACCGCAGATAGCGAGAACCACACCGTCATTTTGGATGTAGTTGTCAATGCTCTCTTTTTTAGCAGGAAGGTCGCCTGCGATGATGCTTTGTTCAAAGTCTTGACCGCCACCGAAAAAGGCGATATCATAGTGGTTTTCATCAAAGTCATCATGGAGAGAAACGATGTCAACCGTCACATGAGCTCCCAGTTTTTCAGCTACATACTTGAGCATGAGGATGTTTCCATTGTCCCCGTAGGTATTCATGAGGTTTCCATAGAGGTGGGCGATATTGAGCTGATATGGGTAATTGCCAGCTTTTGAGGAAAGTGAAGTATAAACCATCAGTTCATCTCCTTTCTAACAATCTGACGGCTAGCCAGCAGTTCACGGAATTCAAGCATAGCAGTATAGGTAGCCAGGATATAGGCATACTTGCAGTCTTGGTTCTCAATGGTTTTGAGAACTTGCTCCAGATTGCTTGTCTCAGTGATTTTATCAGCTGGGTAGCCTGTCACCCGTAGACGGCGAGCGATTTCAGAATGACGAACACCACCAGCGTTGATTTCAGGAATGTCCATGTCAGTGACTTGTTCAAAGTCAGCATCCCAAATCCAGCTAGTATCAATCCCATCAGCATAGTTGGCATTAAGGAGAACAGATAAACTAAATGGATAAGGAGCTAGTTTGATCATCTCGATAGCTTGGGTAGCGCCAACAGGATTTTTAATCAAGACGAGGGTACATTCTTTATCACCGATATGGAAGGTCTCCTGGCGCCCGAATACAGCGCGGCTCTTGTCAAATCCTTGCTTGATCCGTTGCGAATCTGCGCCAAGGAAACGGGCGATGGCAACTGCAGCTAGCGCATTGTAGATGTTGTAAAGTCCACCGATTTGGATACCGTATTCTTGTCCGTCAATGACAAAACGAGAGCGATTGTTGGTTAATTCAACCAGTTCTGTCAAACGATAGTCTAGATCAGGTCGTTTGCAGCCACAATTTTCACAGATATAGGCACCCAAGTTGGCATAGGTATTGTGCTCATATTTGAGAATGCCTTGACAGTCAGGACAGAGGATTCCTTCGGTATTGTAGTGAGCTAGTTTGGCTGGTCCTTTTTCCAAGTCAAAACCAAAATACTCTACAGGATTTGGAATAGCTGGCTTGTAGAAAAGTGGACTGTCACCATTGAGGAGAACAGTAGCCGTAGGCACCTTACGAATGGCATCCAAAATCATGTTATAAGTTGTGTAAATTTCACCGTAGCGGTCCATCTGATCACGGAAAATATTAGTAATCACAAAAAGGCTTGGATGGATGTAGTCACAGATACGAGATAGACTGGCCTCGTCAATTTCTAGAACGGCAATGTTTTTCCCAGTTTTAGAGGATTTGGCCGTCAAGAAGGTTGTCGTTATCCCTGTGATCATATTGGCGCCACTAGGATTGGTCAGAACCTGACCATAAACTTCTTTTAAAATGCCGACAGTGAGAGCAGTTGTCAGGGTTTTCCCGTTGGTTCCAGTGACCACGACAATCTCGTAGTTCTTAGCTAGATTTTGTAAAATATCTTTATCAAATTGAAGGGCGAGTTTTCCTGGGAGCGTACTTCCGCGGCCAAGACGGCTTAAAACGAAGTGGGAAGAACGCCCAGTAAGAAGGCCCAAAGTAGTTTTTAATTTCATGTTTCTATTATATCATAAAAGAGGGAAAAGACAGATTTGAGATTTCGCAGAAACAAAAACAGCCCAAAGAGGGCTGTTGGCTAACAAATCAGTCTCAACTTAAATCGCAAACAAGTCATTCAAGTTCTCAGCCAAAGTTGGGTGAGTGAAGATTTGTTTTGTGAAGTAAGTATAAGGGATTTTGTTGTCCATCGCAACAGTGATGATATTGATGATTTCTTGAGAGCCTTCTGAGAAGATGCTTGCACCAAGAATTTCTTTTGTTTCAGTATTGACAACAGCTTTGAAGGCACCGCGAAGATCTCCATTTACGTGACCACGAGGCATGGCAGCAACAGGGATTTCCTTCACTGCATATGGAAGTTTCAAATCTGCTGCTTGGCTTTCAGTCAAGCCAACTTGTGAAAGTGCAGGTGTGATGAACATGGTGTTTGGAACATTGAGACGGTCTTCAAGAGTGTAGCTACCATCTCCAGCAAGGTAGCTATAGACAACACGGAAGTCATCAAGTGAGATGTAGGTAAATTGAGGTCCACCGTTGACGTCTCCAACTGCGAAGACACCAGGAACGTTTGTTTGACAATGTTTGTCTACTTTAATAGCACCACGTTCAGTTAGTTCAATATCTGTATTTTCAAGTTGAAGTGGTTCTACGTTTGGTTTACGTCCAGTTGCGTAGAGAAGGGCATCGAAACGGTAAGTTTCGTTTTCAGTTACGACAAGGACTTGGTCACCGTCGTTTTTGATTTCAGTAGTACGGATGTTTTGAAGCAATTCAATACCGTCTTCTTCCATGTATTGTTTAGCAAGAGCTGCGATGGAAGGTTCTGCACGAGGTAGGAAAGCATCCAAGGCATCTAGGACTGTAACTTTGCTTCCAAGTTTGTTGTAAAGACCTGCAAATTCAAGACCGATATTTCCGCCACCAAGGACACCAAGTTTTTCTGGCAATTTGTCCAAGTTTTGGATACCTGTCGAGTCAAAGACATTCTTACTTGTAGCAAGTCCAGGGATTGGCAAGACGTTTGAAACGGCACCGGTATTGATAACGATAATTTCAGCAGTCAGTTCTTGTTTTTCATCACCTGCTTGGATTTCGATGACTTTATTTGAAAGGAAGTGAGCTTCCGCATCAAAGATATCCACACCTGTACCAGCAACAGTAGCATAGTTTTTACCATTGAGGCGACTAGTGATAGTATTTTTGGTAGCAATGACATCTTCAAAAGACAAATCTTTCTCAGCAGCAACTAGCAAGGTTTTAGTTGGGATACATCCGATGTTGATACAAGTTCCACCGTACATAGCTTTGCTACGTTCAACGAGGGCAACTTTTTTGCCAGCTGAAGCTAATTTACCAGCTAGTGTTTTCCCGGCTTTACCAAATCCAATAACGATTAAATCATATGTTAACATTTATAGTCCTCCTATTCGATTTTCATTCTAGCATAAGAAAACAATTTTTGCACAAATCTGCTACGGGAAATGGAGTGAGTTTGAAATGCTCCCTTCAAATCCTTTGAAAAACCAGTTTCGGGCTACTTTACTGCTAGAAAATCGTTTACATGATTTTCCTTAAGGATTCTACTATCTTTTGCCTCTCTCTTGTGTTATACTAGATAGGTTGCAAAGAAACCAGTACTTTTCTTTCGTGGAAAAGAAGCAACATGGTATCTCTTTTTTGTAGAAGATACGTCATGAAAAGAAAAGTATAAACTAAAGCCCTATAGGGTGGCTTCGCACCACCTTTAGAAAGAAGAATAACGTGAAATTTAATGAATTTAACTTGTCTGCTGAATTGCTAGCAGAGATTGAAAAAGCTGGATTTGTAGAAGCCAGTCCTATCCAAGAACAGACCATTCCCTTGGCTCTCGAAGGAAAAGACGTTATCGGTCAAGCTCAGACAGGTACAGGAAAAACTGCAGCCTTTGGCTTGCCAACCCTTGAAAAAATCCGTACAGAAGAAGCGACCATCCAAGCCTTGGTTATCGCTCCAACTCGTGAACTCGCTGTCCAAAGCCAAGAAGAACTCTTCCGCTTTGGCCGTAGCAAAGGAGTGAAAGTTCGCTCAGTTTACGGTGGTTCCAGCATTGAAAAACAAATCAAGGCCCTTAAATCTGGTGCTCACATCGTGGTAGGAACACCAGGCCGTCTCTTGGACTTGATTAAACGCAAGGCCTTGAAATTACAAGATATTGAAACTCTGATCCTTGACGAAGCGGACGAAATGCTCAACATGGGCTTCCTTGAAGACATTGAAGCCATCATTTCCCGTGTCCCTGAAAATCGTCAAACCTTGCTCTTTTCAGCAACCATGCCAGATGCTATCAAACGTATCGGTGTTCAGTTTATGAAGGACCCTGAGCATGTCAAGATTGCTGCCAAGGAATTGACAACAGAATTGGTGGATCAGTACTATATCCGTGTCAAGGAACAAGAGAAATTTGATACTATGACACGTCTCATGGATGTGGAACAACCAGAACTTGCTATTGTATTTGGTCGTACCAAACGCCGTGTAGATGAATTGACTCGTGGACTTAAAATTCGTGGCTTTCGTGCAGAAGGAATTCATGGTGACTTAGACCAAAATAAACGTCTTCGTGTCCTTCGTGATTTTAAAAATGGGAATCTTGATGTTTTGGTTGCGACAGACGTGGCAGCACGTGGTTTGGATATCTCAGGTGTGACCCATGTCTACAACTACGATATTCCACAAGATCCTGAAAGTTATGTTCACCGTATCGGTCGTACAGGTCGTGCTGGTAAGTCAGGTCAATCTATTACTTTCGTAGCACCAAATGAAATGGGCTACCTTCAAATCATCGAAAACTTGACTAAGAAACGCATGAAAGGCTTGAAACCAGCGACAGCTGAAGAAGCCTTCCAAGCTAAGAAACAAGTAGCACTCAAGAAAATCGAACGAGACTTCGCAGACGAATCCATTCGTGGGAACTTTGAGAAATTTGCTAAAGATGCTCGTAAGTTAGCAGCAGAATTTAGTCCAGAAGAATTGGCTATGTATATCTTGAGTCTGACAGTCCAAGATCCAGACAGCCTTCCTGAAGTGGAGATTGCGCGTGAAAAACCACTGCCATTTAAACCATCAGGTAATGGCTTTGGCGGCAAAGGTAAGGGAGGTCGTGGAGGCCGTCGTGGGGACGACCGTCGAGATCGTGATCGCCGTGGAAATGGTCGCCGTGATGATTTCAAGAAAGGCCGTCGTGGGAACGATCGTTTTGATAAAGACAGACGTTACCGTAATAAAGACAATAAAAAACCTCGCAACACTTCAAACGAAAAGAAAACAGGCTTTGTTATTCGTAACAAAGGAGACAAATAGAAAAAAGCGATTCACACTGTGAATCGCTTTTATATATAAGGAGACCGATAGTAAAAGAAGATGGTGATAGTAAAGGATAGGTGAAACGGAAAGGGATTTATCATGTCATCTTCTTATAATGTTATAATATCAAAATTAAAATAGGATGTCAATAAAAAATCGCTTTTTTTCTAAAATATTTTTGCTGTTCAAAATTGCAATTAAATAAGCAATTTTCAGATAATTATTGAAATAAAGACTTTTCTATGTTATAATGGAAACGATTATATGCGAGGTAAAAAATGGCACATTTATTAGAAAAAACAAGAAAAATCACGTCTATTCTAAAGCGCTCTGAGGAGCAACTCCAAGATGAACTTCCTTACAATGCGATCACACGCCAGTTAGCAGATATTATTGATTGTAACGCTTGTATTGTGAATAACAAGGGACGTCTCTTGGGCTACTTTATGCGTTATAAGACCAATAATGACCGTGTAGAACAATTCTTCCAAACCAAAACCTTCCCTGAGGTCTATGTACAAGGGGCAAACATGATTTATGATACGGAAGCCAATCTTCCTGTTGAACATGATTTGACCATTTTCCCTGTGGAGAGCCGTGCGGACTTTCCAGATGGCTTGACGACCATTGCTCCAATTCATGTATCAGGGATTCGCCTAGGTTCGTTGATTATTTGGCGCAATGATAAGAAATTTGAAGATGAAGATTTGATTCTTGTTGAGATTGCGAGCACGGTGGTAGGGATTCAACTATTGAACTTTCAACGTGAAGAAGATGAGAAAAATATTCGCCGTCGTACGGCTGTTACCATGGCGGTCAACACCCTTTCCTATTCAGAACTGCGTGCCGTATCAGCTATTTTAGCTGAATTGGATGGAAATGAAGGGCAGCTGACTGCGTCTGTCATTGCAGACCGTATTGGCATTACACGCTCAGTGATTGTCAATGCGCTTCGTAAATTGGAGTCTGCGGGAATTATTGAGAGTCGCTCATTAGGAATGAAGGGGACTTATCTCAAAGTTCTAATTGGTGATATTTTTGAGGAAGTGAAAAAGAGGGACTACTAATGGCAAAAGCTTTAATCTCGATTGACTATACAGAGGATTTCGTAGCAGACCATGGAAAGCTAACTGCTGGCGCACCTGCTCAAGCAATATCAAAAGCCATTGATCAGGCAACCAGATTAGCTTTTGATCGTGGAGACTATGTCTTTTTTACCATTGATGCTCATGAAGAGAAGGATACATTCCACCCAGAAAGCAAGCTCTTTCCACCGCACAACATCATCGGAACTAGTGGGCGTAACCTTTATGGCCCCCTAGCTGATTTTTATGCTGAGTATGAAGCGGATAGTCGTGTCTTTTGGATGGACAAGCGTCACTATTCAGCATTTTCAGGAACGGACTTAGATATCCGTTTGCGGGAACGTCGGATAGATACGGTCATTTTGACCGGTGTATTGACTGACATTTGCGTCCTTCATACGGCTATTGATGCCTATAATTTAGGTTATCAAATCGAGATTGTCAAGCCTGCGGTTGCTTCTATTTGGCCAGAAAATCATCAGTTTGCTCTTGGTCATTTTAAGAACACTCTGGGAGCAAAATTACTGGATGAAAACCTTGCTGAAATTGAACTATAAGACTGTTGGAAAAATGAAAAAAATCTGAAAAAAGTGTTGACAAAGATTTTGAAAGTTGATATACTAGTAAAGTAATCGACGCGGGGATGGCGGAATTGGCAGACGCGCAGGACTAAGGATCCTGTGACCGCTTTAGGTCGTGAGGGTTCAAGTCCCTCTCTCCGCATAGGGTAAGAGTTAGCTTTGGCTAGCTCTTTTTTTTACAAAGAAGACTAGAGGCTACGTTTCGTGTATCGAAAAATATTGGCATCAAGAACAGTCATTGTATCAGAACATTTAAACTGAGTTTTCCATTTCATCCTATCAAGAATTTCCTCAAACACAAGTCAGAAAATGAAGAACTTAGGAGATGGAAAAATACTAATCAGAAAGATGTGACTATCATTTTTAAAATGAAGTAGATTTTTGATTGGTACTATACATCCTTATATAAGAAGGAAAGTTAGCGTTTGCTAGCTTTTTTGTTTTTTCAAAAATAAATCAAAAAAATTTTCGATTTCATAAACATTTCATATTTGGATTTTATAATAGTCTTACAAATATGGAGGTGACAAATGAATCCAATCCAAAGAGCTTGGGCTTATGTCAGCAGAAAACGACTGAGAAGTTTTATTTTATTTCTGATTTTATTTGTCCTTTTAGCAGGAATTTCAGCCTGTTTGACTCTGATGAAGTCCAACAAAACAGTAGAAAGTAATCTTTACAAATCACTCAACACATCTTTTTCTATCAAAAAGATAGAAAATGGACAGACCTTCAAGTTGTCTGACCTAGCATCCGTGAGCAAGATTAAGGGACTGGAAAATGTCTCTCCTGAACTCGAAACGGTCGCAAAACTAAAAGACAAGGAAGCAGTGAGTGGCGAGCAGAGCGTTGAACGTGATGATTTGTCAGCCGCGGACAAGAACTTGGTTAGCTTAACGTCTCTTGAGGACTCATCCAAGGATGTCACCTTTACTAGTTCGGCTTTCAATCTAAAAGAAGGGCGACACCTTCAAAAAGGGGACTCCAAGAAAATCCTCATTCACGAAGAGTTGGCCAAGAAGAACGGTCTTTCGCTTCATGACAAGATTCGCTTGGATGCTGGTCAGTCAGAATCTGGAAAAGGGCAAACAGTAGAGTTTGAAATTGTCGGCATCTTTTCTGGTAAAAAACAAGAGAAATTCACAGGCTTGTCTTCTGACTTCAGTGAAAACCAAGTCTTTACAGACTATGAAAGCAGCCAAACCCTTCTGGGAAATAGTGAAGCTCAAGTCAGTGCAGCGCGCTTCTATGTAGAAAATCCTAAGGAAATGGACGGACTCATGAAGCAGGTGGAAAACTTGGCTTTGGAAAGTCAAGGCTACCAAGTTGAGAAGGAAAACAAGGCCTTTGAACAAATCAAAGACTCAGTGGCAACCTTCCAAACCTTCCTCACCATCTTCCTTTATGGGATGTTGATAGCTGGAGCTGGAGCCTTGATTTTGGTCTTGTCCCTTTGGTTGAGAGAAAGGGTCTACGAAGTGGGGATTTTACTCGCACTTGGAAAAGGCAAGAGTTCAATCTTCCTCCAGTTCTGTTTAGAGGTAGTTTTGGTATCTCTTGGAGCTTTGCTTCCAGCATTTGTTGCAGGAAATGCCATCACATCCTATCTGCTCCAAACAGTACTAGCCAGTGGAGATCAGGCAACCTTACAAGACACACTAGCCAAAGCAAGTGGTCTATCAACCAGTCTCCTATCCTTTGCAGAATCCTATGTCTTTCTGCTCCTGATTGGTTGCTTAGCAGTAGCCCTTTGTTTCGTATTTCTATTTAGAAAATCGCCGAAAGAAATTTTATCATCTATTAGTTAATACTCTTCGAAAATCTCTTTAAACCGTGTCAGTCTTATCTGCAACCTCAAAGCTGTGCTTTGAGCAACCTGCGGCTAGCTTCCTAGTTTGCTCTTT
This sequence comes from Streptococcus oralis, assembly GCF_001075675.1. Lineage (GTDB taxonomy): Bacteria > Bacillota > Bacilli > Lactobacillales > Streptococcaceae > Streptococcus > Streptococcus oralis_V. The sequence goes on along the minus strand of NZ_JUNW01000036.1, from coordinate 2,278 downwards.
GATTTTCATTGAGTATAAGAAGGAGAAATCATGACTTTATTACAATTGCAAGATGTTACCTACCGTTATAAGAACACTGCTGAGGCAGTTTTATATCAGATCAAGTATAATTTTGAACCCGGAAAGTTTTATAGTATCATTGGTGAGTCAGGAGCAGGAAAATCCACTCTCTTGTCCCTGCTTGCTGGTCTAGATAGTCCTGTTGAAGGTTCTATCCTTTTCCAAGGAGAGGACATTCGGAATAAGGGATATTCTTACCATCGCATGCACCATATTTCCCTGGTCTTTCAAAATTATAACTTGATAGATTATCTTTCTCCGCTGGAAAATATCCGCTTGGTCAACAAAAAAGCAAGCAAGGATACACTTCTTGAGCTTGGTTTGGATGAAAGTCAGATCAAGCGGAATGTTCTCCAGTTATCAGGTGGTCAACAACAACGTGTTGCCATTGCTCGCAGTTTGGTCTCAGAAGCTCCAGTTATTCTAGCTGATGAGCCAACAGGAAATCTGGACCCTAAAACTGCTGGAGATATTATCGAACTGCTCAAATCACTTGCCGAGAAAACAGGTAAATGTGTAATTGTCGTTACGCATAGTAAAGAAGTAGCGCAAGCGTCCGATATTACACTTGAGTTGAAGGACAAGAAACTGACTGAAACTCGCAATACTACTAAATAATATGAGCTTGTTTTGATAGAATTATGAAATCAAATCTAGAAAGGGAACCTATGTTACACAACGCATTTGCCTATGTTACAAGGAAGTTTTTCAAATCGATTGTTATCTTCCTGATTATTCTCCTCATGGCGAGCTTGAGTTTGGTCGGCTTGTCGATCAAGGGAGCTACTGCCAAGGCTTCTCAGGAGACCTTTAAAAATATCACCAACAGCTTCTCCATGCAAATCAATCGTCGCGTCAATCAAGGAACGCCACGTGGTGCTGGGAATATCAAGGGTGAGGATATCAAAAAAATCACCGAAAACAAGGCCATCGAGTCTTATGTAAAACGCATCAACGCCATTGGAGATTTGACTGGATATGAACTCATCGAAACGCCAGAAACCAAGAAAAATCTCACTGCAGACCGTGCCAAACGGTTTGGAAGCAGCTTGATGCTGACAGGTGTTAATGACTCCTCAAAAGAAGATAAGTTTGTCTCTGGCTCATATAAGCTGGTTGAAGGTGAGCACCTAACCAATGACGACAAAGACAAGATTCTCATGCACAAGGACTTGGCAGCCAAACACGGCTGGAAGGTAGGGGATAAGGTTAAACTGGACTCCAATGTCTACGATGCAGACAATGAAAAAGGTGCCAAGGAAACAGTCGAAGTGACGATCAAGGGACTCTTTGATGGGCACAATAAGTCTGCAGTAACCTACTCACAAGAGCTTTACGAAAACACAGCTATCACAGACATCCATACTGCGGCTAAACTATATGGTTATACAGAAGAAACTGCTATTTATGGGGACGCAACCTTCTTTGTAACAGCAGACAAGAACTTGGATGATGTTATGAAAGAGTTGAATGGTATCAGTGGTATCAACTGGAAGAGCTACACACTTGTGAAGAGCTCCTCTAACTACCCAGCTCTTGAGCAATCCATCTCTGGTATGTACAAGATGGCCAACCTCCTATTCTGGGGTAGCTTGAGCTTCTCAGTTCTTCTCCTTGCCCTCTTGCTCAGTCTTTGGATCAACGCCCGTCGCAAGGAAGTGGGAATCCTCCTCTCTATCGGTCTCAAGCAGGCAAGTATCTTGGGGCAATTCATCACCGAATCTATCCTGATCGCCATCCCTGCTCTCGTTTCTGCTTACTTCCTAGCCAACTATACAGCTCGTGCAATCGGAAACACCGTCCTTGCCAATGTAACTTCAGGTGTTGCCAAGCAAGCCAGCAAGGCAGCTCAAGCCTCTAATCTTGGTGGTGGTGCAGAAGTAGACGGCTTTAGCAAGACCTTGTCGAGCCTAGACATTTCCATTCAGACATCAGACTTTATCATCGTCTTTGTCCTTGCCTTGGTTCTAGTGGTTCTCGTTATGGCGCTTGCTTCAAGCAATCTCCTTAGAAAACAACCAAAAGAGCTCTTGCTCGATAGCGAATAAAAAACTTGCTACCTATTCTCCCCTAAATGGGGTATAATATAGGTAGCATTTTTATCTATTTCATCTTGATAATACTCTTCGAAAATCAAATTCAAACCACGTCAGCTTCACCTTGCCGTACTCAAGTACAGCCTGCGGCTAGCTTCCTAGTTTGCTCTTTGATTTTCATT
>NZ_JUNW01000035.1:0-313 GCF_001075675.1 Streptococcus oralis | reverse complement strand
TACCTTCAGCAAGGTTAGCCTTGGTGGAACAGAAATCGCAGGTGCAGAGATTAAGATCTATAAAGGCGATAAGGCAGAAGGTACAGCCGTAGAAAACTGGACTTCAGAAGCTGGTAAGTCTAAAGAATTGAACTTGGCACCAGGTACTTACACCTTCCATGAGGAAGCCGCTCCAACTGGTTACCTCAAAGTAACGGACATCACTTTCCAAGTCAAACACGACGGCACAGTGGAAGTGACAAACGTTGGTGAGAAAGACTCTAAGGGTGAAGAAAACAAAGTCGTTACCAACGGCTCAACTGTAACTGTAACC